>NZ_CDWTMG010000052.1:0-23916 GCF_977945845.1 Frankia sp. CcMO1 | reverse complement strand
GATGGGATCCGCGAAGCCCACCACGACGGCGCTCGCCGCCTCCCCGCCGTCGTCCGCGTCTGCTGGCGAAGCGGTCACGCTCACCGCGACCGTCACTCCCGCCGACGCGGCGGGCGCCGTGCGGTTCGCCGACCTCACCGGCAACACCCGGACCGATCTCGGTGAGCCCGTCGCCGTGACGAGCGGAACCGCGACACTCACCACGGCGGCGCTCGGGGCGGGCCAGCATTCGATCGAGGCGGTGTTCGCCCCCACCGACTCGGCGGCGTTCGGAGCGTCGACGTCGCCGGCCCTCGCCTACACGATCCTGGCCGTCGGCCAGAAGCCCACGACGACGACCCTCGCCGCGAGTCCACCGGGCGGAGTGGCACGAGGGCAGCAGGTAACCCTGACGGCGACCGTGATCCCCGCCGACGCGGCCGGGACGGTCACTTTCGCTGCCGGTGGTGCGCCGGTGGGAGAGGCTGCCATCACGGGAGGGACGGCTGCGCAAGTGGTCAGGTTGCAGGATTCCGGGGCCGTCGCCCTTACCGCGACGTTCTCGCCGGCCGATCCCGCGTCGTTCGCGGGATCGTCGTCAGCCTCCCTCTCCTACACGGTGACCGAGCCATTGGCCGAAGGGCCGCCGATCGACGGGCTCACCGTGCAGAACACGGCGCAGACGGCCGACAAGGGCGCCGGCACGGTCCAGGACACCCTGGACCTCACGTCCGGGTCCACCTGCCCGGGCGGATTCACAAATGTCACGGTCCGGATGGGCGGTCCGGGAAGCTGGGCGGCCGGCGTTCCGGTGACGTCCACGGGCAGCCTGGACACGGCGGGGTCGAAGGTCGTGACCGAGGCGCTGCGGCTGGTCGCCAGCAGGGCCAACCGCGACTTCGCGCCGGGCCGGTACCCGATCTACGCCACCTGCCGCGACCCGCTGAGCGGCGAGGCCGCAGGCTTCCTCCACGGGGCGATCTGGTTCTACGACGCCGAGCACTGGCTGAACCGGGATCCCGCCACGGTGGGCATCCCCACGCAGACGCTGCTCACGGCCGCTCCCGCTGGCCGCACCGACGTCGGGAAGCAGGTGACCCTCACCGCGACCGTCGCACCGGCCGGAGCGGTGGGCACCGTGGCCTTCGACGCCGAATCGACGGACGGGGCGGTCACACTCGGCACGGTCACGCTGAAGAACGGGAAGGCCCAGCTGACGACGACCAAGCTCGCCTTCGGCCTGTACTACCTCACCGCGAAGTACTCGCCCGGAACGGGTTCGGCGACGAAGTACAACGCCTCGACGTCTGGCGAGATCGTCCACGCCATGACGAAGATCATCCCACCGGTGCCCTCGCGCGCGGCTGCGATCACCGGTACGCCGCGGGTCGGTGCCGTCGTCGCCTGCACCGCGGGCTTCCGGAACGCCACCGCCACGGGCTTCGCCTGGATCCGTGACCGGTCCGCGATCGCCGGTGCTGCGGCGTCCCGCTACGCGGTCGCGTCGGCCGACCGCGGGCACTCCTTGCGGTGCGTCGCGCACGCCTCGAACGCCGGCGGTCGGACGCAGCGCACCAGCCTCGCGGTGCGGGTGTCCTGATGAGACCGCTGCGGGCGTTGCGTCCCGGTCGGCACGCCATCGGCGGGACGCTCCAGGCCGAAAGGGTGCAGCGCTCCGAAGGGCCGCCCGACGTCACCGTCGTCCGGCTGGTCAAGACACCGTCGGTGTTGCCGGCGCCCCGGAAGGACACCGCGGCGGCGGCCGAGCGCCCCCTCTTCGTCGCTTCCGCGGTGGCCTACATGATCACACTGTTGTCGCTCACGTTCGTGGCGACCCTCGGCGCAATCGGGCCGGCACGCCATGCCCGGGACCAACAGGCGAGTTTCGCCGATCTGCGCGGTGCCCTCGCCAACGCGACGGCGCCCGTGACACAGACGGACGGGAGCGGTCGACTGCATGGGCTCGGGACGCCGATCGCTGTCCTCGACATCCCGCAGATCAGCCTGCGCGAGGTCGTGCTGGAGGGTACGACGTCCGGTGTCCTGATGTCCGGCCCCGGTCACCGACGGGACACGCCGCTGCCCGGGCAGGCCGGCACTTCCGTCATCCTCGGCCGCCAGGCCGCGTACGGGGGACCATTCCGCGCCTTGGCCGAACTGCGGCCGGGACAGGTGTTCTCGGTGACCACCGGCCAGGGTAAGCACGTGTTCCGCGTGGTCACCGTCCGCTACGCGGGTGACTTCCAGCCGCCCATCGTGACCGATGGGAAGGGACGGGTCACGCTCGTCACCGCAGCGGGGCGGCCCTGGGTTCCGGAGGGGCTGCTGCGGGTGGACGCCGACCTCGCCACGCCGACACAGGCTTCGGGAAACCGCCCGCTGACGACCGCGTCGCTGCCCCCCAGTGAGAAGGCCCTGGGCACCGAACCCCAGCGGCTGATCTGGATCGTCCTCCTGTGCCAAGCGCTGTTCCTCCTGACGGTGGGCACCGCCTGGGCACGGTACCGGTGGGGACGCTGGCAGGTCTGGTTGGCCGGCGGCCCACCTCTGCTGGCGCTGGGCGTGGCGCTCTCGAACCAGGTGGCGTGCCTGCTGCCCAACGTGATGTGAGGCGGGACCGGGCAGCCGCATGAGAAACCACGACGAGGAAACCGCTCGGGGCACCGCACCGAACACCGGTGGCGCCCACCTGGGACAGGGAGATGCGATGAAGGACCGCGACGAGCCGACGACGCTGCTACCGCCGGTTCCGGGCCCGATCGGGGTTCCGGACCCGGCGGCTGTTGCAAACCCGATCGCGGCCTCGGATGCACCGGCGCCGTCTCTCATGACCGAAACGGCGCAGCTGCAGCCTGTCACGACGACCGTCACACCCGGCGCACTCGACGCCCGGGCCGTGTCAGCGTGGTTCGGCGAGCGGAAGGTGCTCGACCGTGTCTCGCTCGAGATGCCCGCCGGACGGGTCACCTCGCTGATCGGACCCTCCGGGTGCGGCAAGTCGACGTTCCTGCGCATCCTCAACCGGATGCACGAGCTGATCTCGGCCGCCTCGATGGCCGGTGAGGTGCTGCTGGACGGCCAGGATCTCTACGGCCGGGACCGACGACTAACCGACGCCCGGCGTCAGGTGGGCATGGTCTTCCAGAAACCCAACCCGTTCCCGGCGATGTCCATCTACGACAACGTCGTCGCCGGGCTCAGACTCACAGGTGTCCGCGCCGGCCGCGAGGAGAAGGACGACCTCGTGGAGAGTTGCCTGACGAAGGCGGGGCTGTGGCGCGAGGTCCGCGATCGGCTTCGCTCGCCGGGCGGGGCATTGTCCGGCGGCCAGCAGCAACGCCTCTGTATCGCGCGATCGCTCGCGGTGCGGCCGCGCATCTTGCTGATGGACGAGCCCTGCTCCGCGCTCGACCCCACGTCGACCCGCCGGATCGAGCAGACGATCCGTGACCTGGTGTCTGAGGTCACGATCGTCATCGTCACGCACAACATGCAACAGGCACAACGGGTCTCGGACTTCTGCGCGTTCTTCCTCGCCGAGGCCAACACACCCGGTGCCATCGTCGAGCACGGCCCCACGGACCATGTGTTCAACAAACCGGCCGATCAGCGCACCAACGACTACGTGAACGGCAGGTTCGGGTGATGATACGACGGCTGGGCATGACCACCGCGTGGCCTTGGGGTGTCCGCACCGGCAACTCTTCTCGGCGAGATGATCAGAATGCTTCCGGGACGACGACCGGCGCGTACGGTCGGACCGTGACCTTCTCCTCGCTGTCCATTGCCCGCCGGGCGATCTCGTCGGGAGCGCGCATTCCCGGCCTGGTGAAGATCGCTGTTGTGAGCTTCGTGCTGACGCTGACTGTGTTCCTTAGTATGCCGCGCAGCGAGTCGCCGAACGATCTGAGCCTCTCGATGCGTGAGGGGCAGAACTCGCTCCCCGGAACGGGTTTGGGCGGCAACAACTCCGCGGTGGATGACCTGCCGCCGGACGGGGTGACCGCGGTCGGCTCGAGCGCTACAGGTCAGCCCGCGTCCTCCGCACCGAAGGGTCCCTACGGCATGAGGGACGCCGGTGGCCTGGCGGTCACGGGTATCCCGGACCGGGCGCAGCAGTCGTACGTCCACGCGGCGGAGAGCCTGGCGGTCTCGGATCCGACGTGCGCGGTGCCCTGGACGGTGCTCGCGGGAATCGGGCGCGTCGAGAGCAACCACGGGCGGTTCGCAGGCGCGGTCCTGTACTCCGACGGTCGCTCCGTGCCGCCCGTTCTCGGTATCCGGTTGGACGGGAGCCGTTCCGGGACAGCGGTCATCCATGACTCTGACGACGGCCGATACGACGGTGACGCGGCGTACGACCGAGCCGTGGGGGCGATGCAGTTCCTGCCCGGCACCTGGGCCGGCTACGGTGCCGACGCTGATGGCGACGGGCGCGCGGATCCGCAGGACATCGACGACGCGGCACTGGGCGCGGCACGGTACCTGTGCTCAGGCTCATCGACGTTCGCAACGAAGGAGGGGAGCTGGGACGCCGTATACCGGTACAACCACTCCGACAGCTACGTGTCGTTGGTGTTGTCGCTGGCCGACTCCTACGCTTCCGGGAAGGTCACCACCTTCCCCACCCCGCCGCCGAACGTCCAACGGCCAGCCGATGGATCGGCCACCCCGCCAGGGCCGCCACCGGCGATCCCGACTCCACCGCCGGGCTCACCGGGGACGCCGGGGGTTCCGGACAGACCGCGCCCGGTCCCGATCGTTCCGATCCCCGTCCCGGATCCGGCCCCGGCACCTGCGCCGACTTCGGGCAACTGGCCGACACCGACGCCGAGCCTTCCGGTCACAGCCTCTCCCGGCGCGCCCGAACCGACCACGCCGGGACCCGATCCGAGCACGCCGGGACCCGATCCGACCGACGCGACCGATCCCACGACACCGCCGGAGCCCACGCCGCCCCCGGAACCCACGCCGCCGGACCCGACCCCGACGGGGGCAGATACCCAGCCCGCGACAGCGACGCCGACCGAGGCACCGGCACCGGTGGCCACCGAGACGCCGACGCCGACGTCGGCTGAGGCGGGGTCAGGGACCGTCACCCCGACGTGAACCACTCCGTACCGCACTGGGCGGCCTGCGTGATCAGGAATCGCTGCGGTCCAGGTTTCGCAGCCGGGTCTCAAGGTGTCGCTGAACCAGGATCGGCACGTAGGTCCGGACCCTCGCGTCTCGGTACGCGTCGAACGCCTCCTGCACCCACCGTTCAACCGTCGCCGCCGCCACCTGCGGGTGCCGCTGCTTCAGCGTCGTGATCATCTGCGCCCTGCGATCGGCGTCATTGTCCACCGTCGCTGCCTCCCCATCATCTGGGTCGTCTCATCCGGCTGGTCTCTTCGAACCGGTCGATCACGATCTGTTTAGCGGCGTCTCACTCCAGGCTAGGCGCCGGTTCATCAGAAGGTCACCAGGCACCGGGCGTGACTCGACTCACGCGCAATCATCCGCCCCTGAACCGTTCCCACTCAGGTGGACATCAGCACCGGCTCGCCGGCGCGGGTCCGCTTCGACTCGTACATCGCCGCGTCCGCACGCGCCACCAGCGCGTCGGCATCCAGGCCCGGCTCCGAGACCGCGACGCCGATGCTCGACCTCAGCGGCACGGTCCGCTCCGGCAGGGCGACGTCGCTGTGCAACGTGTCGCGCACCCGGTTCGCGATCACCAGCGCCTCCTCCTCGCCTGCGACGCCGCGGCAGACCAGCAGGAACTCGTCGCCGCCGATCCGGCCGACCACATCGTTCTCCCGCAGCACTGACTTCAGCCGCCGCGCTGTCTCCACCAGCAGCGTGTCGCCTGCGGCATGCCCCAGTTCGTCGTTGACCGGCTTGAAGCGGTCGAGGTCCACGAAGACGACGGCGGTGCGCACCCCGGCGGCCAGCGCGTGGTCCAGAACGGAGATCGTCGACGCCCGGTTGTGACAGCCGGTGAGCGCATCGTACGTAGCGCGCAGCCGCAGCTCCTCGCGCATACGGGAGCCTTCCGTGACGTCGGTGACGGTGACGATCGCGCCGGGTGCGCCGGCGGTGTCCGGCAGGACCGCGATCGTGAACAGGCAGTGCCGCAGGCCGGCCTCGCCGGGGAGCCGGACCGAAACTTCCAGCTCGGCGTCGTCTTCCCCGGCGAGCGCGGCGGCGAAGGCGGCGTCCACGCGGTCGCGGTCGCCGTCGGATACGGTGACGAGCTGTTCTGTGAGCGAGGTCGCGCCAACTACCCCGAGGACGCGCTCGAGGCGGGCGTTGGCGTAGACCATGCCGCCGTCGGCGGCGACCTGGAACAGTCCCGCGGGCAGCGACTCGGCCAGCCGGCGGAACAGCTGCTCCCGCTGCTGAACGGCCTCGTGGGCGGCCATTTCGTCCGAGATATCCGTGACCTGAGTGGTGACGGTGATGTCCTCGGCGTCCTCGCTGGCGTGGTACGTGTTCTCGAGCTCGACCCAGGCCCAGCTGCCGTCCTCGCGGCGGTGGCGCAACCGGACCCGCTGGGACTCCTGGTTCGAGAGCAGTTCGAGCCAGTTGCCGATGGCGCGGTCGTGGTCTTCAGGGTGGATGAACTCCAGCGAGCGGACGCCGACGAGCTGCTCGGCGGTGAAGCCGAACATGGCGGTGGCCTGGGCATCGACGTCGGTGATGACGGCGAACATGTTCTTGGTCATGGTCGCCGTCCGGGGACGGCGCGAGGTCTGGAGCCCGGCCGTGAGTGCTGCGCCCTGAGCCTCCGCCGCCTCCTCCTCGTCCATGACCACCGCGGCCCAGACGCCGTGCCGGTGGCGGAGGTCGAAGAAGCCGATCGACACCTGCCGGCCGGGGTCGCTGTCCATGTGCACGCTGACGTAGCCGAGGCCGGTTGACCTGGCCTTTTCCCAGGCGGTGACGACGAGGATGCGGTCACCGGGCACGACGAGGTCGAGCATCGTCGAACGCTGCGCGGGCACCGGCAGCCGCTCGGCGGCGGCGAGCTCGGGCGCGTCCGGGAACGCCACCCGGTGCCCGTCGTCGGCAATGGCGGCGATCACCGGCTCGGGCCTGCGCCGCAGGAGCGCAAGAAACGCCTGCTCCAGACGCTCAGGCGACCGCGGCGAGCTGGCCATGTCGATGATGTCGGCAGGTGAGGTGGTGAACCTGATGCAGGGGCCGCCAGAAACTCTCGGTCAGTGATCGCTGAGCTGAGACGGGTGCCGGCGCCACTGGCATCGGCTGGGCCGTCCGGGTGAGCTTCTGGTCGGCCTGCTGCGGCGCTGGGCGCCGGGGCCCGGCGTCCGGCCGTGCTGATCACCACGCGGCGGGTTCGTCCGGGTAGGTCATTTCCGGCCGGCGCGTGGTGTTGTGCATGTCCCAGAGCAGGTCGGCGAGGTGTGCGGGATCCACGCTCGGCAGGCGGGGGCCCGGGGTTCCGGCGGCTTCGGCCGCTCGCATGTTGGCGTGGAACGGCGTGTTCTCGATCGCGGCAGCGATGTAGAGACCGCCCACGTGCACGCCCTTGCCGGCCACCTGGGCGTGCAGCGCCTGCAGGTAGTTGCGTTGGGCGGCCAGGGTGATCCCGCCGGCAATGTTCGGGTTGCCGTGCAGGGCGCTGGCTCCCTGGGCGCTCAGGATCGCACCGTCGTTCCGGGCGATCATGGCGGGCAAGAACTGCTGGACGAGCGTGAGCAGTGAATAGACGCCGAGCGGCATGAGGTCCCGGACGCGATGGGGGGTCAGCTCCAGGGCCGGAACGAACCCGTCGGCCGCGGCGCCGTAGTACAGCACGTCGAGCTCGCCGACCGTGGCGCGGATGTGGTCAGCCAGCTGCGGGATGGCTTCCGTGTCGGCGAGGTCGGCGGTGATCGCATGAACGTGCGGCGTGCTCGTGGCCAGTTGCCTGACCAGCCGGTCGAGCGGCTCGCGGCGTCGGGCGACAAGCACCACTGCGTAGCCCTCCCGGGCGTACCGGTGCGCGACGGCCTGACCGAGACCGGGGCCGGCTCCGAGTACGGCGATGGACCTGGCCAGGGCAATCACTCCTTGACGCATCGGGGACGCCTAAGTTGACGTTATGGTCAACTTGACGAGCTCGTCAAGTTGGTAGCCTCGGTCCGTGACTTCCGCTGCGAGCCGCACTCCGGGCGGCGGTGATCCGCACCGTGGGAAGGGGCCGCTGCGCTCGGATGCCGTTCGCAACGTCACCCAGATCCGGGCGGCCGCCATCGCCGCGTTCCGCGGTCGCGGGCTGGCCACGCCGCTGGAGGAGATCGCCGTGGCGGCCGGGGTGAGCAAGGCCACCATCTACAACCGCTTCGGCGGACGCGACGGCCTCATCGACGCCGTCATCGGCGACCTCGTGGCCACCGAGATGAACGCGATGATGGAAAGCGCCCAGAAGATCGACGACCCCTGGGCAGCCATCGCCACCTACATCACTGACCGCCGCGACCTGCAGTACCGCGAACCCGCATTCACCGACGCCCTGTTGATGCAGTACCCCAGGTCCGTGCAGCTCGTCGCCCTCGCCGACGCCGCCACCACGTTCACCGAGCACCTGCTCCACGCAGGTCACCACGCGAGAGTGCTGCGCACCGACTTCACTGCCGCCGACCTGTACTACGCCGACGTCGCCAACGGACTGGCCCTCCGCACCCTGCGCCCTCCGGCCCGCAGGGATTACGACCGCCGAACCAGCTTCCTCATCGACAGCCTCCACCCACGGTGAACGATTTCCCGATCGCGGAGCCTATGCATCGCGCCGTGCGAGGACGGTGGCGCCGGCGACGAGGGCCGCGACCGTCCACGCGGCGAGGACGCCGAGCCCCTTCCAGGGGCCGATGGGCAGGCTGTCCAGGTCGACGGTGGCCTGGATCGCGAGGCCGGCGGTGGCCGGACCGACCTGCTCCATCCGGCGCTGCCAGTCCGGGTCGGCGGTCGCCGTCGCCAGCAATGGGAACGCGTAGAGCAGGGCGAGAACGATCCCGATGGCGGCCGCGGAGCCCCGGACGGCGACGCCGACGCCGAGGCTGAGCAGGCCGATCAGCACCAGGTAGAGCACCGATCCGGTGGCCGCGCGCAGCACCGGCGTCTCACCCGGGGAGAGCGCCGGGACGAGGTCGCCCGGCAGGAGCAGCAGCCCCGCGGTCAGGGACGCGAGGACGGCGACGGTGGCGGTGACCCCTACCGCCCCCGTGACCACGGCTGCCTTGGCGACGAGCGCGGGGATCCGGCGGGGCATCGAGGCCAGCGTGACGCGGATCATGCCGGTGTCGTACTCGCCCCCGATCGCCAGCACCGCCACGACCGCCACGACGGCCTGGCCGAGCTGGACGCCGGTGAGGCTCTCCTTGGGCATGTCCAGCAGGCATTTCCCTGGCCGGCAACCGATCACGGCCGCCGCGGCGGCCGTCACCAGGGCGGTCGCCGCGACGACGGCGAGCAGCAGCCACACCGTGCCGGGATCGGTCCGCAGCTTCGTCCACTCCGCGCGGACCGCCCACCAGGTCATGCGTCCCTCCGCCGCAAGCGGTACGCCGCCAGGCCGAGCGCCACGGCCGTCCAGGCGACGAGCACGCCGAAGCCGGCCCACGGGGCCAGCGGGAAGTAGCCCTCGACCGGGATGTAGAGGTTGTCGACCTGGGGGTACTCGGGCGTGCTCTGCTGAAGTGCGAACGCGGCGGCGGGAGTGACCCGCAGCAGCCAGTCGCCGGCGTCGCTGGGCAGGACGGTGATCGCGAGCATGTACGGCAGGACGATCAGGACCACCGCGGTCGTCACCGCCGTCGCGCTCCGGCGCAGCAGCGTGCCGACGGCCAGGGCGAGAATCGCGGTGACGGCGAGCAGCGCCGCGGTGCCCACCACGACCCGCACCTCGGTCGCGGTGGACACCTGGTGGACGTACACGCCGTTTCCGCGCAGTACCCGCTGTCCCCACGCGACCACCACCGTCGCCGCGACCAGCCCGGTCAGGAACGTGACGACGCCGATGACGGCGGCCTTCGCCGCGAGGACCCGGCCCCGGCGGGGAGTGGCGGCGAGCGTGGCGCGGATCAGCCCGCGCCGGTACTCGCCGGTAACGAACAGGACGGCGAGGACCACGACGACGATCAGGCCGGCGAACGTCCCGGCGAGTGTGCGCGTGATGGTCGTCCCGAGACCCGTGATGCCGGCCACGGACGGGCCGATGTCGCCGGAGCCGGTCACGGAGAACCGGTCGCCGCTCCGCTCGGCGTGGTCGCGCTGCTCCGGCGGCGTGTCGGGCGCGGCACCGATGGTCTCGCCGGTCAACTCTCCGCCGTCCGCAGCGTTTTCGCCGGCCCAGGTGCCCTGGCGCTCGAACCGGTCGAAGATGGCGGTGGCCTGGCTGGGGCCGCTCATCGCGCTCGTCGGGCCGGCCGGTCCGCTGAGCAGTTCCCCGTACTGCGGGGAGGTGACGAACAGCCCCGCCTCCACGGTCTGCGGCAGGCCGGCCGGGCGTGCGGTACCGACGGTGGTCCACCGGGTCCCGTCGGCCGATTCCTGGCCGGTGATGGTGTTCCCCTTGCGGGTCAGCCGCAGCCACCGCGGTGACGACCCACTGACCGCTCCCGGCTCGCCGGCCTGGTCGTGGGTGTAGCCGTGCTGCATCCGGACGCCGTGCCGCCCGGTGACCATGACCGCGGCGTAGGGCGATCCCCGCCGGGTGCCGTCCTTGACGATGAGCCCGGCCTTGGCCCACGGCGCCAGGCCCGGGCGGTCCAGCAGGACGCCGGTCATCGAGACCACCCGCACGGTGACGCTGCCGTCCCCCATGAGCGGCTGGTGGACGAACGTGAAGGCGTCGCTCACCTCCTCGCCGCCGGGCCCGATCGGGGGCGCGCAGGTCGAGTTCGGGCCACGCGTTCCGCACGACCCCTGCCCGCCGGAGACCAGCCCGAGCCCCACCGTCAGCACTGCCGCGAGGGCCGTGCCCACGACCCAGCCGCGGACCGTCCGGAACTTGGTCCACTCGGCACGCAGCCCCGGTGCGTAGGCGCTCATCGCGATGCCTCCGGCGTGGCCGCCCGGAACTCGACCAGGTCGCGGGTGATCTCCAGATAGGCCTCTTCCAGCGTCGCGCGATGCTCCGACACCTCGGAGAACGGCACCCCGCGCCGGCCGAGCAGCGCGACGACGTCGCCGGCGGCCAGCCCGGAGACCAGCAGCGTGCCGGGCCCGGTGGCGGTCACGGTGGCTCCGGCGTCCGTCAGCAGGCCGGACGCCGAGGGTGCCGCCGTGCGCAGCATCACCCGGCCGCCGGACACGGCCTGCCGGAGCTGGGCGACCGGGGCGTCGGCGAGGACCCGGCCGCGACCGGCGATCACCACGTGGTCGGCGGTGTCCTGCAGCTCGCTCATCAGGTGGCTGGACACCAGGACGGCGCGACCCTGCACGGCCAGCGATCTCAGGAACCCGCGCATCCAGACGATGCCCTCGGGGTCCATGCCGTTGAACGGCTCGTCCAGCATCAGCGCGGCCGGGTCGCCGAGCATGGCTGCGGCGATGCCCAATCGCTGCCGCATGCCCAGCGAGAAGCCTCCGGCCCGCCGCCGCGCCACCGCCGCCAGGCCGGCCTCCTCGATCACCGTGTCGACCCGCCCGGCGCCGAGTCCCTGGGAGTGAGCCAGCCAGAGCAGGTGGTTCCGGGCGCTCCGGCTGGGCTGGAGCGCCGAGGCGTCCAGCAGTGAGCCGACCCGGCACAGCGGGCGCTCCAGGGTCCGGTACGGACGCCCACCTATCAGTGCGGTGCCGGCGTCCGCGGCGTCCAGGCCGAGGATCACCCGCATCGTGGTCGACTTGCCGGCACCGTTCGGGCCGAGAAAGCCGGTGACCTGTCCGGGCCGGACGGTGAAGGACATCCCGTCCAGTGCGATGGCCTGCCCGAACCGCTTCCGCAGCCCGTCCACCGCGATCGTCGCGTCATCCATGTGCCCGGTTCTACGCGGACGCCGGTGTCGGCCCGGTGCCAGCGGCCGGCACCGCGGCGACACCTCGGCGCCCGCCTCGGCACCCGCCCCGACATGACACCGTGCTGGCACCGGTCGCCTGGCATCGTGGGGATCGTGCGCGTGCTGGTCGTGGAGGACTTCGAGATCCTGGCCCGGACCATCCGGACCGGGCTGCGCCGTGAGGGCATGGCGGTCGACGTCGTCCTCGACGGCACCGCCGCGCTCGAGCACCTGGCCGTCACCCGGTACGACGTCGTGGTGCTGGACCGGGACATCCCGGGCGTGCACGGCGACGAGGTCTGCCGTCGGGTCGTGGCGTCCCATCCCGCGAGCCGGGTGCTGATGCTGACCGCGGCGGGCACCGTCGCGCAGCGGGTGGACGGCCTCGGCCTGGGTGCCGACGACTACCTGCCCAAGCCGTTCGACTTCGCCGAGCTCGTGGCACGCGTCCGGGCGCTCGGACGGCGCGCCACCATGGCGCTGCCTCCGGTCCTGGAGAGCGGCGACCTCACCCTCGACCCCGGCCGCCGGGTCGCGTGCCGGGCCGGGCGCCGTCTGGAGCTGAGCCCGAAGGAGCTGGCGGTCCTGGAGTACCTGATTGCCGCCGCGGGCCGCCCGGTCCCCGCCGAGGAGCTGCTGGAACGCGTGTGGGACGAGGCCGCCGACCCGTTCACCACCACGGTGAAGACGACCATCCGACGGCTGCGCGCCAAGCTCGGTGACCCGCCGGTCATCCACACCGTCCGCGAGGCCGGCTACCAGATCGGGGACCGGTGATGCCCCGGCCTACGTTGCGCACCCAGCTCACCCTGCTCTACGCCGTTCCCTTCTTCCTCTCGGGCGCGGCCTTGCTCACCATCCCGATCCTGCAGACCGGCCAGACCCAGCCGGTGGGTTCGAGGGCCGGCCCGCGTCCGTCCGTCCGGGTCGGCACGGACATCAGTCCGCTGCTGCGGGCTTCCGTGATCGGTCTCGCCGTCATGGTCGTGGTCTCCGTCCTCCTCGGCTGGCTGATCGCGGGGCGGTTCCTGCGACCGTTGCGGGCGATCACCACGACGGCGCGCGACATCTCCGCCAGCAACCTGCACCGCCGCCTCGGTGCGACCGGCCGCGGCGACGAGTTCACCGAGCTCGCCGCCACGCTGGACGACCTCTTCGAGCGGTTGGAGGCGGCGTTCGAGTCTCAGCGGCGATTCGTCGCGAACGCCTCGCACGAGCTGCGCACGCCGCTCACCGCCGAACGAGCACTGCTGCAGGTGGCCCTCGCCGATCCGCACGTCACCGAGGCCACGTTGCGCACGGCGTGTCAGGAGGTGCTCGCGCTGGGTGAGACGCAGGAGCGCCTGATCGACGCGCTGCTCACGCTGGCCAGAAGCGAGCGCGGCATCGAGCGCCGGGAACCGTGCGACCTTGCCGGGATCGCCCGGAACGTGGTCCAGGTCCGGGCGGCGGAGGCCCGGCGGCGCGGCATCCTCGTCCGGACGGCGCTCGCGTCCGCCCCGGGGAGCGGGGACCCCGGTCTGGTCGAGAGCCTTGTCGCGAACCTCGTGGACAACGCCCTGCGCCACAACGTGAGCGGCGGCAGCGTGGAGGTGGCGACGGATGCCGTCCCGGCGGGGGCGCGTGTGACGGTGACGAACACCGGGCCGGTGATCCCGCCCGGCGACGTCGAGCGCCTTTTCGAGCCCTTCCAGCGCCTCGGCGCGCAGCGGGTGGGGGACGCCGACGGCCACGGGCTCGGGCTCACCATCGTGCGTGGCATCGCCGACGCCCACGGCGCCACGCTCAGCCGGGAGGCCCGTCCCGAGGGCGGCCTCCGCGTCGAGGTCACTTTCGCGGAGTGGCGCTGACCGGTCCAGGCGGGCTTCAGACGGTCCGGAGATCGAGCGTGTGCCACGAGGTGGCGTCCTGATTGCTGTTGGACCACCACAGGACGCCGTCCCGGTACGACACCGTCGCGGCGCTCGGGCTGAGTTGGACGATCCGGCGAGTGTCGATCTCGTAGACGAGCAGGGCGGCGGTGCCGGTCAGATCGGTGTTCGCACCGGCCTGTGACAGGACTTCGAAGCGGTCCAACGGCGCGACGTCGTTGATCGCGGGGGCCAGCGCGGTGCCCGGGATGCGCTCGCGGTCGGTCCCGCCGGGGCGCTTGAGCTCAAGGTAGGTGGCGCCGTCCGCGGGTTGCGTCACGACGTGGCACCAGGTGGGGGAGCAGTTCGTCGACTGGAGGCCGGGGGCGTGGTCGACGGCGACGTCCTGACCGGTGATCGCGTTGCGCAGCTTGGTGGTGCCGCCCGGTGTGGTGGCTCCGTTGACCAGCCAGGGCCAGGCCGACAGCTGCCAGGTGCCGGCCTCCGTGCGGATTTCGACGGGGCCACCGCTGAGGGCGACCGACCGGAGTTGGACGGCGTCCACGCGGGCGGGGTCGGAGGCGGTCCAGTACAGCCGGTCGCGCACGATGCTGAGGTCGTACTGCGATTCGTGGGAGAGGAAATCACCGGTGTCGGAGGTCACCTGCCGGGCCGGCCCGCCGTCGCGGAGGCTGACCGTCCAAATGGCCGGCGGCCCGCCTCCCGTCCCCTCCGTCCAGGCGAGCAGGTCACCGGCCGCCGCCACGTTCCCGAACGACGCCGCCTCCTTCACCGCCTTGCTGCGAAGCACGCGTGTCGTGGCGTCCGCCTGACGCAGGACCAGCCGCAGCGAGGCGCCGTCGGGAGTCGTGGCGGTGCCGACGGACGTGCGGGCATCGAGGAACAGCGCGGGCTCGTAGCGGGAGCCGTCCGCCAGGCTCGCCGGGACGATCGCGCTGTGCGCCCGTGGCCAGGCGGCGGCCACGGTCACCGGCGCCGGGGGCGGCGCCGGCTGCTGGGCCGGGAGGAGGAGCAGGGCAATGCTCGCCGCGAGAGCCGTTCCCAGGCCGACCTGGCGGCGGTCCCGGAGCCGGGCCACCACCGGTCTCAGAGCCTGTTTTGGAATTCCCCGCCTACTGCGGGCCGCCCGGGGTGGCGCTCCGCCGCACCCGGCCTCGTCGCCCATAGCTCCGCTATGAACTCCTCGCCGGGCACACCGGAGCGCCACCCCGGGCGGCTCCTCGCTACGGCGCGGAATTCCAAAACAGGCTCTCAGCGGCACGGGCGTTCTCACTGGGGTGGCGGGGCGATCTCGTAGGGTTGGCCGGGAGCGGTGGTCTCCCGCCAGGTCTTCACTTCCAGGTACGGCACAGCCGCGTTGTTGACGGGATCGTTCGTGGTCTTCGAGGTGTACGTCCCGACGACGGTGATCCAGGTATCGGCCTGGACGCCGCTGGGTGCCTTGCCCGACAGGCCCACCTTGATGGGACGAGCGTCCGCCGCGCAGCAGTTCAACATCAATCGGGCGATCATGGGTTGCCCGTCCGGGCCGGGGGTCAGGAATCCGGTCAGCTCCAGGTGGCGGCCGGTCATGGAGTGGCCCTGGTCGAAGACCGCGCGCGACGCGTAGTCCAGGAGGGCGAGCGGCACCGGATTCCCGGCGGGATCTCCGGCGGGGAGGGGAGGGTAGTCCGACGGCGCGTTCTCGGCGGCGAGCACGGACCCTGCTTGCCCGGCGGCCGCGGAGCCGAGAGCCGGTGGGGCCAGGATCAGCGCCCCGACGGCCGTCAGGAGGAGCACCCAGCCGAACGCGGGTCCGTGGTGTGCGTGCCCATCGTCGTCGTGGCCGGAGGCGGCCGCAGGTGGGAGCCTGCGGAGGGCGTGCCAGAGCGTCATGGCGGCCGCCACGATGAGCAGCACGCCGGCGGCGATCAGCAGGGGGCGCAGGCCGGCCTTGACGTACCTCAGGTAGGTGCCGCTGACGCTGATCTTCACGATGGCGCCGCCCAGCAGCAGCAGCACGACGGCCTGAGCCTGAGCGGTCGTGGGACGGGGGCTCACGCGGGCGGGGTTCGCCGGGGCGGGGCTCACAGGAGCACCGTCCCGATCCCGCTGGCGACCAGGATCGCCGTCACGAACGTCGCGGGGAGGAACCGGACGGCCAGGCGAGGGCCGAGCACGGCGGCCTGCATGGAGATCAGCTTGAGGTCGACCATCGGCCCGACGGTGAGGAACACCAGGCGCGAGGTCAGCGAGAACTGCGACAGCGACGCGGCCACGAAGGCGTCGGCCTCGCTGCAGATGGACAGCAGTACGGCCAGCACGGCGAGTGCCACCACGGACCACACCTGGTGGCTCGCGAGACTCTCCAGCCAGCGCCCGGGGAGCAGCACATTGATCGTGGCGGCGGCCGCCGCGCCCACGACCAGGAACCCACCGGCGTGCATGATGTCGTGGCGGCAGGAGGCCCAGAACGCCTGAGCCTTGGACCCGTCGTCCAGGTCGGGCCGGTGCGGCAGCCGGATCCAGTCCGCCCGGCCGACGCGCAACCACAGCCAGCCCATCAGCACGGCCACCAGCAGGCTCGCGACGCCGCGCGCCAGCACCATCCGCGGATTGTTGGGGAACGCGATCGCGGTGGCGGTCAGCACGATCGGATTGATCGCCGGTGCGGCGAGCAGGAAGGCGAGCGCGGCCGCGGGAGTCACCCCGCGACGGATCAGCGACCCGGCGATCGGCACCGATCCGCACTCGCAACCCGGCAGCACGACGCCCGCGACGCTCGCCACCGGCACCGCCAGCGCCGGGTTGCCGGGCAGCGCGCGGGCCCAGAACGAGCGGGGCACGAAGACCGCGATCACCGCGGACAGCACGACCCCGAAGACCAGGAACGGCACCGCCTGGACGAAGACCGACACGAACACGGTCATCCAGGTCTGCGCCCGCCCACCGCTCACCAGGCCGGAGAACCAGCCGCGGAAGAGCATGAGCAGGATCAGGACGGCGGCCAGTACCTCCACCGAGGTCCAGCGCGGCCCGGAGGTGTCGGGCGCGGGCCCCGGCGGGGGTGCCGGCGTCTGCTCGGCCCCCGCCGCCGTCGGCCGGGGCACCGCCGTCCGGTCGATCACGTCCAGCGCGGCCGGGGCCTGCTGCCCCTCGGTCGCGCGGCCGATCGAAGTCACATCCGTCAACTCAACTCCTGGCTCGCCGACGTCGCCGGTTACGGCGGTCTGCCCACGGGGGCCTGTACGTCGCGGCATGGCTGGCGGTTCACGCGGCAGGTCCGGACGTCACGGACCGACACATCGCAACAACGCCGGGGCCTTGGGGTTGGACCCGCTGGGTAGCTGCGAGTGATCCAGCCTCAGCCCGGCTCTCAGGTGTCGGTTGCCGGGGACTCCGTGGCGGGCGCGGTTCGCTTGTCCGCCGGATCTTGCCGTGGCAGGCGGCCGTCTCTGCCTCGGGTGGCGGCGAGGAATGCCACTGCCGCGACGGCCGATCCCGCGACGGTGGCTCCAACGGCAGCCTTCTGGGTCAGGACGTGCTGGATTCCGCGTTCCCCAGTGCGGGCCGGGGGCTGGGTCGAGGGCTGGGTCGGGGGCTGGGTCGAGGACTGGGTCGGGATGCCGTGCTTGACCGGGCGCCGTGGGTTCTCTGCCCGGGCGGTGCGTCTGCGGATGGGTGGCACGTTGCGGCGCCGGACGGGGGGCTGCGTGGGGACGGTGCGTGGCATGTCCGGTGCGGCGGTCGCGATGGCCACCAGGGCGCCGGCAGTGCTCACCAGCAGCATGATCGCGCCCAGCGGCGTGAGCCCTTCGCCGAGCCAGAGCCAGCTCAGCACGGTTGCGCCGGGAGCTTCGAGGATGATCGAGCAGGTCGCGAGGGTGGGTCCCAGCCGGTTGACGACGCCGCTGTTCAGGCCGTAGCCGAACAGTTGCACTCCGACGGCGAGCAGGCCGGCGGTGATCAGCAGCCAGTTGCCGTGGCCCCACAGTTGCTGTCCCCGGAGGGCGCTAAAGGCGAGTAGCAGGACGGCGGTCGAGGTGTGGCTGATGAGCATGAAGGTCAAGACATCGAGGCTGGTCCGCACCCGAGCGGTGAGCACGAAGTACAGGGCGATCACCAGGCCGGACAGCAGCGCCCGCAGGTCCATGGCGGTCCACGCGTACAGTTGCACGCCAGGCCCGCCGGCATTGCCTGCCGGTCGGCCGGCGAACGGGAGCGCCATGACGCCCGCCAGTCCGGCCAGGCACCCGAGGGCGGTGGCCGATTGGAGTCTGTGGCCGGTCAGCCGAGCACCCAGGAGCACCCACAGCGGGGCGGCGGTGAACGACAGTCCCGTGGCGGCGGCGGTGCTCGTCCCTCCCCCGGCTGTGGGGGTCCACAGTCCCAGGTAGCAGGCGAAGACGGCGCCGACCATCCCGGCCCGCAGGACGTCGCGTGGCGTGGCGCGCAGGACGCTGACACCGCTGGATGGCATTCGGGCCAATACGAGACCCGCGACCGCCAGGAGGGAGAACACCGAACGCCAGGCGGCCAGCACGGGTACGGCGCCGGCGTCAGCTGGTGCCGTCACCTCGTGCAGGTGCAGCACGAGGGGGGCCGCCCACGACATTCCCGCCACGGACAACAAGAGGCAGACGTAACCCCCGACCGGCCACCGAGGATGATCCCACCGCAGAAACCGGCGCATCGCCGTGAATATCTCGCCGTCCAGAACGGTCGACTGGGTTGCCGAAGAACTCATGCGCGTCTCGCCATCGGTAGTCGGACGTCCAGCGGGGTTCGGGAACGCAACCCTTGGGTGGCCGGGCATTCCGGCGCGAAGTCGGCTAGGCAGTCAATGAGCATCAACAGCACCATCCCCTCATTCACTCACTATTAGTGAGTGATCAAGTGCTAAGAGTGATACAGGTCGTTGTGGATCAAAATCCACACCCGGGCGGAGCGAGCGAGGAGCAACAGCCCGCGCGAGTTCGGCCGAAGGGGTCTGCGCCTGTGATGTACCAACTACGCTGCGGTCATGATTCCGTTGCGGGGGCGGGGCCGCCTGCGGGGTGCACCGAAGGTCACCAACGCGAACGACACGAGTCCCGGGGTACCTGAGGACCTTTCCGTTTCGCGCAGCGACGGCGGTTGGCCGCCGGGCGAGGACGGGATGCAGCGCGATCTTTCCGTCTCGCGCAGCGGCGACGGGACGCCGCCGGGAGGTGTGGGGCCGCCGGGCGATGGTGATCGAACAGGCGGCCTGGCCCTGTCGCGGCCGGGGCGCGGTCCTCTCCTGCGGTTGGTGGTGCTGCTCACCGTCCTCGTCCTGGCGGGCGTGGCGGGGGTGGCTGTGCTTGGCTCGGCGCAGGATCCGACGGTCGGCGAGTTGCGTTCCCGAGCTGGCTGGGGGGACCTTCGGACACTGCGAGTGGGGATCTCAGGAGACGTGCCGGGCATCAGTGAGTGGCACGAGAACGGCTCGTACACGGGATTCGACGTCGACGTCGCGTATCTTGTCGCCGACTGGCTCGGGGTGTTGCGACGAAACGTGTCCTTCTACGAGGTGACTCCCGAGAACCGGCACCGGATGGTCGGGGTCGCGCACGGCACGTCGACCTTCGTGCCCCTCGATCTCGTCGTCGCGGCGTACAGCATGACACCGGACCGTGAGCGCAAGGAGCACGTCGCGTTCGCCGGCCCGTATCTGCGGACCGAGACGACAGTACTGACACGGATCCGCCAAGGGGGACCCGTGATCGAGAGTCTGAGTGCGCTGGGGCAGCCGTCGGCCGAGGGCAAGCGCGCTCGGCGGGTGTGCGTACCTGGCACGTCGACGTCCGCCAGCTACGTCAAGCGGGAGGCCCCTGGGGTGGAGGTGACCTTGGTGCAGCGAAACAGCGAATGCGTCCGCCAGTTGCGCTCGGGTGACGCGGACGCGGCCGTGACGGACGCTGCGATCCTCGGGGGCTTCGCGGCCAGGTATCCCACCGAACTGAAGCTCAACAACATCGCCTCGACCGATGACGAGTTCTGGGGCGTCGGTGTCGGGATCGACCGCACCGGACGTGATCTGCGGGTCCAGGCCCGGCGACAGCTGGTTCTGCTGGCCTTGCACGACCTTCGTACCTCCACCGGGCAGGATGGCTGGAACGAAGCGTACGAACGCAACCTGAGCGCCGTACAGGAGGCGGTGAGCCCGGCGCCCGACGAGTACCCGCAATTGATCGCCGACGACGAACAACCGACCCCGGAAGGGCTCGAACCCGTTCGCCGGTGGCCGTGGGACCGCTCGGGATGACGGGAACACCCGTCGCCGAGTCCCAGACCGAGACCGAGACCGAGTACCTCACCGCTGCACGGCTGCCCGCGACCGTCGACCCCGGCCGGCTCGGGGCCGAACGGCGACGGCCGGCCGCCAGCGACCGGGGCTGGCTGCTGACACTGGTGCCGGCGTTTCCCTTGGTGCTCCTGGTGTTGAGGGTCTGGTACCTGGGCCGGCAGGACCTGCAGACGATGCTTCTGATCCTGCAGACCGCCAACCCCCTCGGCCTGATGTCGGCGTTGCTCATCAACCTGATCTGGGCCGGGCCTGCGATCATCCTGTTGCTGCGCGCGCTGTACCTCGTACTGCGGGTCAGCGCCGGCGACGCCGCCCGTGGCTCGTGGCTGTGGCGGGCCGGGCGCAGGACGCCGACCTGGGTCGCCGCCCCGGCCATGCTGCTGGCGCTACTGTCCTGGCAGTTGAGATTCCTGCCGCTGTGGCTGATGCTGTCACTGATCATCATCGGGCTCGAGGCCCGGATACACAGCCGCTCAGGCGCATTCGCGGTCACGGTCGCGGGCACGGCGTTGCCGTGGGTGGCCGCGATGACGGCGCTGGTGTGGTTCGCACCGGCCATCGGCCAGGCACTGCTGGTAACCGGAGAACCAGTAATCGCGATCATGCTCGGGGTGCCGTTGCTGGCCGCCCCCGCGCTCACCGGGCCGCTGCCCTCGCCAGTCGCCCGTTGGCTGCTGCCTACCATCGCCGCAATCCTCGCGCTGGCCGCGCCGCTGCTGCTCGCGAACAGATATCTGAGCGCGCCCGTTCTGCCAAGGGTCGCCATCGTCGTCGCCGAAACCGAGGCACCCGACTCACCGACGACACTCGTCAGAGGCGACCTGGTCGACGTCAACGACCAATTCACCACGCTGCTCGCCGCCGACGGCCGCATCGAGTTCCTACCGGGGAACGGCCGGATCCGCGCACAGGTTCTCTGCCCCGCCGTTCCGGAACCGCCGAGCAGCACCGTCCACGTCCACGGCTGGCACGTGGAACGAAGCCTCCTATCGTGGGCCGCCCCACGACCGCTCCACGCAACCCCGGACCGCCGCTGCCGAGGACGCTGAACCTCACGGCATCACGTGGGCCCCGCCTGCCAGAGGCGTTGATCGTCAATGGTCGGCCCCAGGGGTGGCGGGTTGGGCGATCTCCTGGCGGTTCGGGTTGGCCAGATCGATGAGTTCCGGTGCCGGCGGGGTGGGGTGTGTTCGCGCCCGGACGAGCTCGAGAGTGACAACGGTGTCATCGCTGAGCTGCGTAGTGCGGTCGTAGCTGAGGACGGTCCGGGTGGGCGCGGTCGGCGACGGCTCGCCGGGCCGGGGCGCGGGGGCGGAGATGGTGCCCACCACGTGACCGGCCTCGTTCACCGGGTGCCGGGTGCAGGGATCCCGGCGCTCAGCCCGTCGTTCGGGAGCACCGTCCTGACGCACGCACGCCACAGGACCGCCTCGCTGCGAAGCTCCGCCGGGATGATCCGGCTGCCCGCCACGTAGCCGCTCTCGGTGATGTCACCGACGCACGGGGGGAAGGCCCGGATGCCGCCGATGTCGAGCTGGGCCGGTCGGCCGTCCTGGAGGACGTCGTAGGAGATCGGGCCGATCGTTCCGGGTCCGTAACTGGCGATGACGATCTGCCGCGCGTTCACGAGCCGCCTGCCGGGCCGTGGGCGACGACGGCGGCACCGCGCCGGTGGCGGTCTCGGCGTTGCTGGTGGCGGCGTCGGGCCGCAGGGGCACCGGCCGCCCGCCCACCCAGCGCACCGCGGTGCTGGTCTGGGGAGCATCGGGGACCGTCCGGTAGATGGTGCCGACAATGCCCCGCGGGCCGGGTGCCGCGCTGACGTACCCCCACGTGCCCTTGCCCAGACCGAGCGCGCGGCGGCCGGTCGCCGGAGACCACGACCACGGGCGGCCCTCGCCGTACACCTCGGCGGTGCCCTGCGATGCCATGGATGCCCCGGACGCCGTGGTGCCGGAAGTGGCATCCGCCGGGGCCGATGGCGAGGATTCCGGAGGTGAGCAGGGCGAGCGCGCCGAGCGCGACGCCGGGGGATGAGGACCGTCGGAACCGAGTGGCCAGGGCGTGCACGCGCTCTCCTTGGTCAACGTCGACCAGCGAATCGGACGTTACACGCGTGTCGCTCCCCATACGCCTCGAACGGGCTCGAGGCGACGCACGTCAGCGCGGGCAGGGCAGCGTTACAGGCACCGAACTCGCCGGTTTCCGAACGTTGTCGGACCCGCGGACTACGCTGACGACGACCTCAATCTCGCGCGTGTAGGGAGCTCGTGGTGGCCTCTCGCCTCAACCCGTACATCAGTTTCGACGGCAATGCTCGCTCGGCGATGGAGTTCTACCAGCAGGTCTTCGGAGGCACCCTGAACGTGAACACGTTCGGTGAGTACGGCGCGGGTGACGGTCCCGCGGCCGACAAGATCATGCACGCCTTGCTCGAGACCGGCAGCGGGTACACGCTGATGGGTGCGGACACGCCTCCCGGCGTCGAGCACAACCCCGGCAACAACATCGCGGTGAGCCTCAGCGGCGACGACGCCGACGAGCTGCGGGGCTACTGGGAGAAGCTGTCGGCCGGCGGCAGCGTTTCGGTTCCCCTCGAGAAGCAGATGTGGGGCGACGAGTTCGGGATGTGCGTGGACCAGTTCGGCATGGCCTGGATGGTCAACATCGGCCAGCCGAAGGTTTGACGCCCAGAGCCGCCTTGGTGGCGACGACCCTGGCGGCCGCTTCGGTCAGACGCGCCCGAAAGGTCCTGTCCATGCTCGCGCGCCGGACGAGGGCGCCGGCCATCGCGGGTGCGGCGTCCGGGTCGACGGCGAGGACGACGTCGCCGCCCGCCGCGACGAACCGCACCGCCCGCTGGCCGATCGGGACGCCACGAACGGCTCGGGCCACGGCGAGATCGTCCGACACTGCCAGCGTGTCGGGACCGGCCGTGCGCCGCAGCAGCCGGACGGCGGACGGGGAGAACGCGGCGGGCCCCGACGGGTCGATCCGCGGGTACACGGCCGACGACAGCATGATCGCCGCGCCGGCTCGCGCGCCCGCGCGGAAGGGCGCGAGGTACGGGTCGTCGGCATCGGTGGTGCCGTCGACCACGCGGCGGGCGGTGTCGGTGTTGGCGGTCACCCGGCCCAGCCCCGGGAAGTGCTTGACCGTGGGCAGGACGCCGGCGGTCCGCAACCGCCGGGAGACGACGTCCACCTGCTCGGAGACGTCCTCCGGGTCCGAGCCGTAGTTGCGCGCCACGCTGCCGATCGGCGGATTCCGCTGCGCGGTTCCCTGCGGCACGGTGTCGGCGACCGGTGCAAGGTTCATGGACACGCCGGCCCGGGCCAGCTCGCGCGCCCACCGCGCGGTCAGCCGTCCCAGCGTCGCCGCCGGGAGCCGTCCCTGCTCGGTGGCGGAGGGGATGGTGCTGAACCCCTGGCCGGACAGGGTCTGGACCTCGCCCCCCTCCTGATCGACGGCCACCAGCAGGGGGACGTCTGCGGCACCGGCCTGCCGCACCCGGCGGTCCAGCGTGTCGAGCCGGCGCGCGAGCGACGCCGCGCCGACGCTCGTGCGTCCCTGCAGGAAGACGCCGCCGAGGTGGTAGCGGCGCGCCACCGTGGCCAAGTTCTCCGGGTAGGCCGCCGGTGTGCCGACGAGGAGCACCTGCCCCGCCAGCTCGTGAACGTCCATCGCGGCGGTGACGACCCGGGCGCAGCGGGCCGCGGGATCCTCGGGCGGCGCGGCCGGGGCCGTGGCCGGGGTCGTGGCGGCGGCCGTGGGC
>NZ_CDWTMG010000051.1:20079-24843 GCF_977945845.1 Frankia sp. CcMO1 | reverse complement strand
ACGCTGCGCAACCACCCGCCGAGCCCGCAGATGCCTCAAACCCGCTTAACTTCGAAGAGCCAGTTCACCCTGCTCGGCAATACCGCCTCGCACATGCCGCAGGGGCTGGGCGGCCTGCCCGGCATGACAGCGATGACGACGCACGTGATGAAGAAACAGATCGCCGACGTCGGCGTGCCAGAGGTGCCGGAGTTCCTCGAGCAGATCGTCGCCTCCGGCGGCCATCTGTGAGCCTGCCGCATGTCCGCCGACATGATGCACCTCGACGAATCCGATTTGTATGAGGACGTCGAAGGGATCATCAGCGCCGCGGACTTTATTGAGAAGACCGACGGCGCCCAACTGCTGTTTATCTGACACGGGACCGAGGGTCGCCTGGCAGGGGACCTCGGGTGAGAGGCGATCGCAACGTTCGAGGCGACGTTCCCTGGATGCCGGGAAAGGCCGGTTGGCCGGCCTCGGCCCCGGTCGAGTCCTGGCCGGCGTTCGCGGTCGTGTCGCCGTCACCACGCCCGAGTCCCCTGAGCCGCCGTGGGATGGCTCTCACCCTACGGTGCCGATCGGTGCGGCGAGGGCGGCGTCGAGGCGGGCGCCGGCCTCCTTCGCCACCGGTTCCAGTTCGTCGCGGCCGGTGACGGTGACCATGATCCGCGGGTCGAGGACCTCGACCACGGTGCCACCGTCGGCGGCGCGGACGACGACGTTGCAGGGCAGCAGCAGGCCGATCTGCCGGTCGACGTCGAGAGCCCGGTGGGCGGCCGGCCCAGATCGCGCCCGACGGGCATACCGCCGTCCTGCTCGGCGGCGCGGCCGCAGAGAACATCGACCTGCACACCCTGCTGTCGGACCGCACCCCGCTGGTGCTCGGGGTGGTGCTGGGGATGGGTTTCCTGCTGCTGCTCGTGGTGCTCGCCGCGCCGCTGGCAGCCGCCCTCGGGGTGGTCACGAACCTGCTCGCGACCGGTGCCACGTTCGGCGTCGCGAAGCTGGTTTTCGCCGACGGGCACGGCGCGGGCCTGCTGGGTTTCACCTCCCAGGGGTTCCTCGACGCCTGGGGGCCGATCTTCTTCTTGGCAATGATCTTTGCGATCTCTATGGACTACACGGTGTTCCTGCTCGCCTCGGCCAAGGAGCACTGGGAACGCTCCGCCGATCCGCGGGAGGCGATAGTCGGCGGGCTCGCTCACTCCGGTCGGGTCATCTTCGCGGCGGCCGCGGTGATGGTTGCGGTGTTCTTCACCTTCGCACTGTCCGGACCGCTGCCGCCAAAGGAGATGGGCGTCATCCTCGGCATCGCCGTGCTGCTGGACGCGGCCCTCGTCCGCCTCACCTGCTACCCGTCCTGCTCCGGATCATCGGACGGGCCGCCTGGTACAGCCCGATGTGGCTGCGCCGCGTCCTACCCACTGTCACCTTCGCCCACTGACCGAACGCCCACTGACCGAAGCGATCGCGTCCCTGGGCCGGCTACCCGCCGCCGGCCTAGGCACGACATCTGCCGAGGGCCACGCGAGGGACAGGAACAGCTTTTCCAGTTCCGTCTCGGTCATCGGTGCCGCCTCGCCGCTCTCACGCGCGGCCAGGCACTGTTGCATCCCGGACACTATGATCTTAAATCCGGCCCGGTCCAGAGCTCGGGAGACCGCGGCAAGCTGGGTGACGACGTCAGCGCAGTCGCGACCATCCTCGATCATGCCGATTACGCCGCGGAGCTGACCCTCGGCGCGCCGCAGGCGCCGAATCACATCCGCCATCGCCGTCTCGTCGACCTGCATCCCGACCTCCATATCCCGCACCAGGTGACCGCAGGCGCTGCCTCCAAGATATCCTCCCGAGTATACATCGGGTGACCTCACCCGCGATCAGACCTTTCGGGATCGTCGCCGCTGGTTGTGGCTGGTTGTGGAGGACCTGGCGGACGAAGGTGAGCTGTACCTGTCCAGCCGGCAGATCGCCGAGGCGCTCAATGCCGAGGGCTGCGCCCACCCAAGCGCACCGACCGCTTCGGCCTCGGCCAGGTCCTCACCCTGACCCGCCGGCTGGGCATCGGGGTCCGCCACCCTCGCGGCACCCGCACCGCGCTAACCGGCCTGGGACCACACCGGTACTCGGTGACCGAACTCGCCGTAGCCCTCCAGCAGGCCGACCGCTACCCTCTACACCTGGATCTACCGGGGGTGGATCACCGCGCAGCGCCACCCGGATGGCAGGTCCTGGGTCATCATCGCCGATGACGCCGAGATGCAGCGGCTACGCGAGCGCCGGGCCCCCGGACCACTACACCCGCCGGGTACCCCGATAACCGACGTTTCGTCGGCTGCTTCGCATCGAGTCGGACGGGACAAGAGCCAAGCGGGCACACCACGTCGGTGGAGGGGTAGGCTGCAGGTGTTGCTTGTTCTTCCGTGCGTGACCTACGCAGAGAACGGCACGGCTGGACCACGGCACCGGCCGGGGTCTGGGGCGAGGCCGGTACGCGAAGGACGCTTACCGGGAGCGCGGCAAGGAGAAATAATCGTGGCGCAGGGTACCGTCAAGTGGTTCAACGCGGAGAAGGGCTTCGGATTCATCTCCGTCGACGGTGGCGGCCCGGACGTGTTCGTCCACTACTCCTCGATCGTGGCGGACGGCTACAAGTCCCTGGATGAGGGCCAGAGCGTCCAGTTCGAGATCGTGCAGGGTCAGAAGGGACCGCAGGCGGACAACGTCCAGCCCGTCTGAGGCCGTACCACCCCTCAGCCTTACGCGTCGGCGCGCGGCTCCCGCGGGAGCCGCGCGCCGATGTTGTGTTGGTCGATGTTGTGTTGGCAGGCCGGTAGTCTCACCGCCGTAGTTGACCGACGCCGTCGGCGGGCACCGCGCGATCATGGCTCATGTACACCTGATGAGCGACCAGATCAGCGCCCGGGCAACTGAACCACGGTGATGAAGAAGTCGTCGATGAACCGGACGTCGTCTACGAACCGGTCGAAGTCGACCGCCTTCGTCACGTAGGCGTTGGCGTGCAGGTTGTAGCTGCGCAGGATGTCCTCGGCAGCGTCCGAGGTGGAGAGCACCACGACGGGGATACGTCGCAGGTCGGCGTCGGCCTTGACCTCGGCCAGGACCTCGATGCCGTTGCGGCGCGGCAGGTTGAGGTCCAGCAGGATCAGGTCGGCCGTAGGGGCCTGTGTGAAGGGCTCCTCCCGGCGGAGGAACGCCATGGCCTGGATACCGTCGTTCACGACATGCAGCCTGCCGTTGATCCGATCATCCGCGAACGCTTCGCGGGTCATGAGGACATCCCCCGGGTCGTCCTCAACCAGCAGTACGTCGAACGGGTCCGTACGGACACTCGCCGTCATCTGGATACCTCGAAGTAGAGGCCGCCATCGCATGGCAGCCGGACGAGAAGCGGGGGTAGGGACGAGAAGCGGGGACAGGGCGGACCGGACGATCAGCGCCCACCGCGGGGGACGGCCGCTCCTCGAGAGCGTGAGCGGGGTCGCGAGCAGGCGCGGGCGGAGCCCGTCCGGCCCGGAACGGTAACCGGACATCCCGGAATCGATGCACGGACTTTGGCGATGTCTGACGGTACGCCAACGGAAGTGGTCTGTCGCCCCCCTAACAGGGACAAGTCCAAGGACAAGCCGAGGCTCACCGTTTTCGGCCTCGCCGCGACCGCCCGGGCACCCACGACCGCCCGGGCACGAGGCCGGACTTCGGCCGCCGTTCCCGGCGTGGCGGTTCCCGGTCGCCTCCGGCGGGAAGGCAAGGGCCATGAGCTCCGGCAGCCCGGTCCAGGACGAGATCCGCCCGCATGCCCGCGAACTGCGTCGGCTGATCCCGGACGTATACCGGGGACTCGGCGCCCTGGGCGACGCTGCTCTCCGTGACGGTGCCCTGGACAGCTGCACGAAGGAGCTGATCGCACTGGCGCTCGCCGTGAGCACCCAGTGCGACGGTTGCATCGAGACACACGCCCACGGCGCCGTCCGGCAGGGTGCGACCTGCCAGGAAGCAGCCGAGGCCATCGGGGTGGCACTGCTGATGAACGGCGGGCCGGCGTCGGTCTACGGCCCGCGCGCGTTCGCCGCCTTCAGGCGTTTCCGCGCCGAGCGGCACGAGGCGGGGGACGGTACGGCGCCGCTCGGCCACGTAACCCCGGCCTCGCCGGGACACGCTCCATCAACCGGCCAGGTTCAGCCCCCCGACAACACCGACGTCTGAACCGGCGGCAGAGGACCCGCCGCGCCGACCACCTGGCGGACGGTGGTCGGCGCAGACCGTCTTCATGACCGGCTGAGGACACGTCGGCGCGGGTGCCGCCGCCATCCGGCGGGCGCCCCGGACGGCCCAGATACAGACAAAGAAAATCTCATGGTTAAAAATATCCCTGGAGATTTCTTCGCCCCCGTTTCGGGCCATCGAAATTCGTTGCTCCACGGACGAGTTGTTTACCTATCCTTTACAGTTCCACCCACCTCGGCCGGCGACATCCTGTTACGATTTCCCCGTGACTGAAGACGAACGGGGAAGAAGGATCCGATGACGTTTGTCGTCCTGTCACCCTGCATTGATGTCAAGGACACCGCCTGCGTGGAGGAGTGCCCGGTCGACTGCATCTACGAGGGCGGCCGCAAGCTGTACATCAACCCGGATGAGTGCATCGACTGCGGAGCCTGCGAGTCGGCCTGCCCGGTCGACGCGATCAAGAGTACCCGGATCGTGCCGGCGAGCGAGGCCGAGTTCATTGCGGACGAAGGAGTCGAAATGAAATAACTT
>NZ_CDWTMG010000051.1:13870-19479 GCF_977945845.1 Frankia sp. CcMO1 | reverse complement strand
TCCCCGAAGCCCGGTTCTTCACCGCCATCCTGTCTGGTCGGGATGCTCCGATCGGTAATCCGGGCGGCGCCGGCAAGATCGGCCCGATCAGGGCGGACACCGCTTTCGTCGCGTCCTACAGACGCTGACGAGACAAGCCGCCGGCGAAGGCTGACGCGGCCACGGCGTCAGCGAGACCGCCGGCCTACGGCCGGTGCCCAGGACCCATCCCGTCCGGGCACCGGCCCTCTACATTTCGGGGCCGAAGCAGGGGCCGGGGTCGAAGCAGAGTTCGGGGCCGGAGTCGGCTGGAGACGTTCCCGGCGTTCCCCGTACCGCGCCTGAATCGACGTGTCTCGATGTGTCTCGACGGGTTTCCCGGCGGGTTTCCCGACGGGTGATGCCGATTGACGAGAAAGCGGCGTGACAAAAATCCCGGAAAACGGCGTGCAGGCGTCATCACCAGGAGGCCGTCATCACCAGGCGGCCGGAGACCATGACGGAAACCACATGGGCCCGGAACCGGGATCACTCCGGGCCGAGGCCGAGCCGGGCACAGTAACGCGGAATCCCCTGAGGGGATCAGGCCAGCCCTGACAGGCCTGATCCCCTCGCCCCCGAGCGTCCACCCGGCGACCGCCCATCGGTCCGGTTCGCCTCAGCCGTAGGTCTCATCCCAGCCGTAGGTCACCCGGCGGCGACCTACCCGGCCACCGTCCAGGAGTCGGCACCTTGGAGCAACGTCCGCAGGTCGCCTAGGCCGCCGGGCCGGGCGGTCGCCAGCCTCTCCTGGAACAGCTGGTCGAACACGGGATGCGAGACCGACCGGTAGACGCCGATCGGCGGCTCCGGAAACTCCGCCCGCGCCAGCTGGGCTAGGGCGTAGGCGTAGGTCGAGTTCTCCACCGTCGGATCGTGCACCACGACGCGGGAGTCACCGCTGTGCCCGACGGCCAGCTCCCCGGTGGCCGGGTCGCGGATCACGGCGTACTGCTCGTCCACGCCGAAGACCACCGGCATACCGGGCGAGAGCCGGATCGGCCCCTGCTCGCCCTTCGCCCCGGCGACCCCGGCGGCGCCGGCATCGGCATCGGACCGCTTCGGCTGACGGGGAATCGCGTTGAACGTGGGGCAGCCTTGCCGGATCTCCACCAGCGCCGCTCCCTGGTGCGCCGCGGCGGCGGTGAGGGTGGCGGTGAGGTGGCGACGGTCCGAGTCGATCGTGCGGGCGACGAACGTCGCGCCGGCGCCGAGCGCGAGCGCAACCGGGTCGAACGGGTTGTCGAGCGACCCGTGGGGGCTCGACGGGCTGATCGTGCCGATCCTGGAGGTCGGCGAGTGCTGACCTTTCGTCAAACCGTAGATCTGGTTGTTGAACAACATGATCTTGAGGTTCACGTTGCGACGCAGCGCGTGGATAAGGTGGTTACCGCCGATCGACAGCGCGTCGCCATCACCGGTTACGACCCACACCGCCAGGTCCGGCCGGTTGATCGAGACTCCGGTCGCAAAGGACGGCGCCCGGCCGTGGATCGAGTGGATGCCGTAGGTGTCGAGGTAGTAGGGGAACCGCGAGGAGCACCCGATGCCGGACACGATCACGATGTTCTCGGGCGGGACGCCGAGGGTCGGCAGCAGACCCCGCATCGTCGAGAGGATGGCGTGGTCCCCGCAGCCGGGGCACCAGCGGACCTCGTTGCCGGTCATGTAGTCCTGCACGGTCAGCGCCGGCCGTCCCGCCGAGTCACCCGACGGTTCTCCGGATCCATCATTCAGCGAGATCATCGTCCTGCCTCCCCGGCCGTGCCGAGCTTCGAACCAAGGTGTGCGTTCAACCGGGCGCTCACGTCCCCGACCGGCTTCGAGGCCGCCTCCGCCGACGGCTCCTCGTCGATGCCCTGGATGATCCGGCTGATGACGGAGGTGAGCTCGGCCACCCGGAACGGCATGCCGCGGGTCTTGTTGTAGCCGACGGTATCGATCAGGCATTCTCGGCGCAGGAGTCCGGCGAGCTGCCCGAGGTTCATCTCGGGGACGAGCACGGTGTGGTACTCCGACAGCACCGAGGCCAGGTTTGCCGGCAGCGGGGCGAGATGGCGCAGGTGCGCCTGGGCGACCTTCATACCGTCGCGCCGCACCTGGCGGCAGGCTTCACCGATCGGCCCCCACGTCGAGCCCCATCCGATCACCAGCACATCGGCGCCGGATCCGGGCGACCCACTGGGATCATCGACTTCCAGGAGCGGCACGTCGATGTTATCGATCTTGGACTGTCGGGTGCGGACCAGCAGGTCGTGGTTGTCGGGGTCGTAGGAGACCGCGCCGGTCAGCTCGGCCTTCTCCAGACCACCGATGCGGTGTGTGAGCCCCGGGGTACCCGGGATCGCCAGCGGGCGGGCCAGCGTGATCGGGTCCCGCGCGTACGGCAGGAAGATCGGGTTACCGGCCTCGTCCACCCCGTTCGGGCCGGTGGCGAGATCGATCCCGATGCTGGGCAGCTCCGCCGTCTCGGGCACCCGCCACGGCTCGCTGCCGTTGGCGACGTAGGCGTCGGCCAGCAGGATGACCGGGGTGCGGTAGGCCAGCGCGATCCGGGCCGCCTCCAGCGCGGCGTCGAAGCCGTCCGCGGGCGAACGCGCCGCGATCACCGGCAGCGGCGCCTCGCCGTGCCTGCCGTACAGGGCCTGGAGCAGGTCGGACTGCTCGGTCTTGGTCGGCAGACCGGTCGACGGCCCGCCGCGCTGCACGTTGACGACGACGAGCGGCAACTCCATGATCACCGCAAGACCGAGAGCCTCGGTCTTCAGGGCCATCCCGGGACCGGAGGTCACGGTCACGCCGAGCATCCCGGCGAAGGCCGCGCCGATCGCGGAGCCGATGGCGGCGATCTCGTCCTCGGCCTGGAAGGAGCGCACGTCGAAGGATGCGAGCGCGCTCAGTTCGTGCAGGATGTCGGAGGCGGGAGTGATCGGGTAGGCGCCGAGGAACAGCGGCATCCCGGCCTGCTGCGCGGCGGCGACCAGGCCGTAGGCGATCGCCTTGTTGCCCTTCATGTGCCGGTAGGTGCCGGCGGGCAGCTTGGCCGGCTTCACCTCGTAGGCGAGCGCGAAGGCCTCGGTGGTGTCGCCGTAGATCCACCCGGCCCGCAGCGCGGCGATGTTCGCGGCCTGCACGTCCGGCTTCGCGGCGAACCGCTTCTGCAGGTAGGCGATCGTGTCCTCGATGGGCTGGCTGAACATCCAGGACACCAGGCCGAGCGCGAACATGTTCTTCGTCCGGGCAGCGTCCTTGCGCTTCAGGTTGAACTCAGCGACGGCCGTGGCGGCGAGACCGGTGAGGTTGATCGCGTGCACGTGGTAGGCGTCCAGCGACCCGTTGGTCAGGGGATCGGCCTCGTAACCGGCCTTTTCCAGGCCCATCACCGTGAACGCGTCGGTGTCCACGATCAGGACCCCGCCGGGACGCAGCTCGGCGATGTTCGCCTTGAGCGCCGCGGGGTTCATGGCGACCAGAACGTCGGGCCGGTCGCCCGGGGTCCTGATGTCGTGGTCGGCGATGTGGAGCTGGTAGCTCGACACCCCGGCCACGGTTCCGGCTGGCGCCCGGATCTCCGCCGGGTAGTTCGGCAGCGTCGCCACGTCGTTGCCGCCCGCGGCGGCCTGGGCGCCGAACCGGTCACCGGTGAGCTGCATCCCGTCGCCGGAGTCACCGGCAAAACGGATCACCACGTGTTCCAGTTGCGTGACCCCCGGGTCGGGTCGTTCGGACAACTGTTCGGTTGGCATGGCGAAACCTCATCTCAACTTCTCGGCTACGCACGCCCGCGCCGGGCGAGCGGGACCGCGCGTGGCAACGCTGACAGCGCGGAAGCGGGGTCAGGGAAGCGCGGGGAACGGGTCAGGGATAGGCGGATCGGGGGGCGGGCACCTCGGGCATGCGCAGGGCCCGCGAGAACACCCGGTCGGTGAGGATCTCCTGCACCCGGAACTCGGTGGTGGGGCCGTCGAAGAGATCGTTCGATCGGTTCTGCTCCAGGGCACGCACGCGCAGCACCGCGCGAGCCACCGCGGCGGCGGCGGCGTGGATCTGGTCGACGGTGGTGAACCGGCCCACGCTGAACCGCAGGCTCTCCATGGCCGCCGTGGTCGACCGGCCTATCGCGGTGAGCACATGGGACGGCTCGGCGCCGCCACCGTGACAGGCGGAGCCCGCGGACACCGCCACGTCCGGCAGACAGGCCTGGACGGCGTCGGCGTCGGCACCGACAAACCGCAGGTTGATGGTGTTCGGCAGCCGGCATTCGCGGCCCCCGCCGCGCTCACTCGGCCCGTTGAGCTCGACGGCATCGACGCCGAGCCACTCGACGAGCAGATCGTGCAGCAGCTCGGTCTGGGCCCGCTGCCGCGGGGCCTCGTCCTCCATCACCGCGGCGGCAATCCGCGCCGCGGCGCCGAAGCCGACCACCCCGGCGGTGTTGACCGTGCCGGCGCGCAGGCCCCGTTCCTGCCCGCCGCCGTGGATCAGCGGTGCCAGCTGCGACCGGGCGTGCCGGCCGGCGATCAGCGCGCCGGTGCCCTTGGGCCCGTAGAGCTTGTGCGCGGACGCGACGGCGAGGTCGATGCCGGCGTCCGCGACCGAAACCGGCATCCGGCCCAGCGTCTGGGTGATGTCGGCGAGGTAGAACGCCCCCGCCCCGTGGGCGAGCTCGGCGATGGGCCACGGGTCGTTCAGCGTCCCGGTCTCGTTGTTCGCCGTCATCGCCGCCACCAGGGCGACCTTCGAGACGGAGGCCCCGAGGACCCCCCCGTTCCCCGCCGTCGCGGAGCCCCCCGCGACGGCGGAACCGTCCCATACCGGTTGCAGCAGCGCGCGCAGGTGGTTGAGGTCGATCGTGCCGTCGGGATGAACCCGGATGGTCTGCACGATCGCCCCGTGCACCCGCGCCGCGGCCTCCGCCGCGGCGAGGACCGCCCGATGCTCGGTCGCTCCGACGAGCACGCGGCGGCAGGACGGCGGGGCGGTGGCCAGGACCCCGGCGATCGCCAGGTTGGCCGCCTCGGTCGCCCCGCTGGTGAAGATGACGTCACGCGGCTGGGCGCCGGCGAGGTTCGCCACGTCCCGCCGGGCTCCTTCGACGAGCCGGGCGACGGCCTGCCCGGCCGGGTGCGAGCTGGCCGGATTCGCGAAGTGGTCCCGCAGCAACGGCAGCATCGCCCGGACGACCTCCGGGTCGACCGGGGTCGTCGCGTTGTAGTCAAGATAGATCACGATGCGCCTCCAGAGCCGCAGTCCACGCAGGCTGGATCGCGCCGCGTCCGCGGCGTCCGCAGGTCCGTGTCCCACAGATCGAGGTGGATCAGCCGGCCGACCGCCGGCTCGGCGAATCCACCGGCGATCTTCAACGCCTCGGTCGCCGCCAGGCAGCCCACCGTTCCGGCGACCGCGCCGAGCACCGGGAAACCGAGGGGCTCCCAGGACGGGTCCCCCTCCGGGAACACACACCGCAGGCAGGGCGAACCCGGCCGGACCACCAGCAGATACGCCTCGGTGGCGTTCATCGCGGCGACGACCAGGGGGACCTGCGTCGCCAGGCACAGCCGGTTGAGCAGATACCGCTCGGGGAAGTTGTG
>NZ_CDWTMG010000051.1:0-13629 GCF_977945845.1 Frankia sp. CcMO1 | reverse complement strand
CCCGGGCGTCGCCCACCCGGTCGGGCCGCATCAGGGTCTGCCGGTTGAGGTCCGGCTCCTCCAGAACGCCCGGATGGACCAGGATCAGCCGGCCGATGCCGGCGGCGGCCAGGTAGGTCGCCGCCGCTCCGCCGACCCCGCCTACCCCCGCCACCAGGACGGTCGCGCCGCTGAGCCGCCGCTGAGCGGACACTCCGAAGCCCGGGATACCCAACTGCCGCTCGTACCGTCGATGCGGGTCGAAGACGGACGGCGCCTGCCGACGGGATGGGTACGGTGCCGGCGGCCCGGCGCAGATGGACCCCAGCAGACGCGGGTGGGAACGGAATCGGGCGGTGACCATCGGGCGCTCCCCGGGTTAGGCCGAACAGGTGATCAAGTAGTGCGCTGTCAGGACACCAGCGCGACCCGGCCGATCTCGGGCAGGGCCTCCTTCAACCGGCTCTCGATGACGCCGGTCAGGGTCGCGGTGGCGCTGGAGCACCCGCCGCAGGCTCCGGTAAGGCGCAGGTGCACCTCCGCCGTCCCGGGCTCGCCGTTGCCGGCGAGGGTCGCGATGACCTCGGCGTCCCCGCCGTCTCCCCGCAGGAAGGGCCGGATCTCCTCCATGATCTCTTCGACCTGCTCGCGCAGGCGGGCGTCCGCGGCGGTGCGCTCGGTGGAGTCCGAGGCACCGAAGGACGTCCCGCAGCCGCAGGAGCTGGTCGCGTTCGGGTTATGGAAGGTGAACCCGGAGGAGGTCAGCGTCTCGGTGTAGTCCACGCGCAGCCCGCGCAGCAGGTGAACCATCGACGAGTGGACGACGACGTCGAAGCCGTCCTGGCCGACGACGACGTCCTCGGCCTCAGCGCCGGGGACGAGCGCCAGGTTGTAGATGAAGCCGGCGCAGCCACCGGGGTCGACGCCGATCCGCAGGCTGAACCCGCTCGTGCCGGGAGTCGAGGCGAGCAGGTGACGGACCTGCTTCACGGCCCGGTCGGTCAGTTCGACGGTGGGGGTGGTGGCGCTCATCGGACGGCAACCTCCGCTTCGGCACGATGTGCAACAAGGCGGGAGCCGACCTCGGCCACCGCCTTCTCGATCAGGTCGTAGAGCTCCACCGGTTCGATCCCGGCGTTCTCGAGCGCCTCGCGCGGCCCGAGGCCGATCTTGCTGCACAACACCGCCGCGCAGTCGGACAGCATCGCGACCGTCTTGTCGAGCTTGGAGGCGTCCTCGTCGCAGTCCGACGGGCCGTTGCAGTAGCGGTCCACGTCGCGGGTCTGCACGAGCCGGGCCCAGCCCGGACCCCCCTCGTAGATCCAGAACTCGGTCGCGTGACCGAAGTGCTGGTTCACCACGCCGCTGCCCTTGGTCGCGACAGCGACGAGCACGACGTCCTCCGGGCGGGCGTTCCCCGGGCGGGCCCCGGCCGGGGTGCCCTCATCGGGGGATGCGCCCGGGCCGGAGGGAATGACCGCGCCGGTCGAGATGTTCAGCGCTCCCCGGGTGGCAGCAACCTCGGAGCGCCACCGTTCGATCTCGCTGTGCGTCTGCCGGCGGCCTTCGAGGTCGTAGTCGATCTCACGGCCACGGAACGCCTCGGGGGTGAACTCCTCACCCCGGTCCTCACCGAGCAGGCCGACGGCGTCGGCGCGGCACTGCCGGCAGTGCCGCATCATGTTCATCTCGGCGCCGTCGTCCTGCTCGCAGCGGTCCTGCAGCGCCTTGAGCTCCTGCGGGGTGGGGCCGCGCTGCCCGGTCAGGCCGAAGTGGGTGCCGTGCTCGGGCGCCGACACCAGCGGCATCACGTTGTGCAGGAAGGCACCGAGCTCCTTGACCTTCCGGGAGACCTCGACGAGATGGTCATCGTTGACCCCGGGGATCATCACCGAGTTGACCTTGCAGAGGATCTTCCGCTCGGTGAGCATCGCCAGGCCCTCGAGCTGGCGCTCGGAGAGGATCCGGGACGCCTCCCGGCCGGTGTACCGCTTGCCGCGGAAGGCGACCCACGGGTAGATCCGCTCCCCGGCCTCGGGGTCGATCATGTTGATCGTGATGGTGACGTGGTCGACGTTCAGCTCGGCGATGCGGTCGACGTGGTCCGGCAGGGTCAGCCCGTTGGTGGACAGGCAGAGCTTGATGTCCGGGCAGTCCCGGGCCACCAGTTCCATCGTCCGGAAGGTCGGCTTCGGGTTCGCCAGTGGGTCGCCGGGACCGGCGATCCCCAGCACGCTCATCTGCTTGATCTCGCTGGCCACCAGCTTGACCTTGGCGAGGGCGTCCTCGGGGGACAGCAGGGTGCTGGTGACGCCGGGACGGCTCTCGTTGGCGCAGTCGAACTTGCGGTTGCAGTAGTTGCACTGGATGTTGCAACCCGGGGCGACCGCCACGTGCATCCGGGCGTAGTACTGGTGGGCCTCGGCGCTGTAACAGGGATGGTTGGCGATCTTCTCCGCAATCTCCGGGTCCCGCACCGGAGCGCTGGTGCCACAGCTGGACTTGCTCGCGCAGCCGGCGGCGGTGTCGGGCGCCAGCTCGGTGGCCTGCCGGGGGATCTCGCCTGCCAGGTCGGTGGGCAGCAGCGGCAGGCTGACGGGGGTTGCCTTCACGACCGCCCTTCCTTCCCCCCGGGCGGTCGCCGTGCCGGTCGCCGGAGCGGTCGCAGAGGAGGTCGCGGTGGTCGCCGCGGCGGGTGCGGCGGTGCCGGCGGCGACAGCCGCCGCCTGCTGCCACTGCTCGGGGGAGACGAGCTCACGTTCCAGCGCGCCGACGATGCGGCCGTGGTCGAACGCCACCGCGTACACGATGTGTTCCTGCAGGTAGAGGCCGACGTTGATGACCTGGCCACGGGTGCCGGCCTCGACGAGGATCTCACCGACAGCGATCGCCGGGTCCGGGTACGTGCCGTCGTTACGCAATGCCTTGACGGCGACCACGAGGTCGCCGACGTCGTAGGTACTGTTCATCGGGTTCCACCCAGGTAGTCGGCGGACGTGGCGGCGTGGTGCGGCCAGGCGGACTGGGACGGCTCCACCGGGTCGGCTGGCCCCGACGGCTGGGGCACCGTCGGGGCCAGCCGCTCGACGGTGATCGACGACGCGGGCACGAACGACTCCTGCGGCGCGCGATCCTGCAGCACCTTGAACAGGCGATGGTCCAGGGCGGAGGCGGCGGTGAAGGCCTGGTAGGAGCGGACAAGCGCGTCGCGGTACTCCCGCAGCAGCTCCACCGGGTTCCCGACCTCGGTCCGGGTGTTGTGCAGCTCGACCAGCTGGTTGGCGAAGTACCGGAGGATGTGCAGCCGGTTGACGGCCAGGACCCGCGGGTCGTAGTCGACGTCCAGCAGGGTGAAGTACTCCTCGGCGGTGGAACAGCGGCGGACTTCCGCCAGCTGGCCGGCGGCCGTGCTCACGCTCATCGCGATGTCTCCTTCTCGAGCAGGCCCTCGAGGAGGGCGATCTCCGCATAGGCGTCGTAGGTCCGGCGGGCGACGTCGAGCAGGCCCTCCCAGCCGATCGGGAGGTCCTCGGCGAGGTCGTGCAGGTCGAGCTTGAGCTGGGAGGCCCGGCTACGAAGCTTGCGCAGCCGCAGCTCGGTGTCGGCCGGGGCGCCCCCGGCCGGGGTGTCGGCGGCTTGGGCGTCAGGAGTCATCGCGGGCCACCTCGTTCCATCGTTCGATCTGCTTGGTCGCACCGGTCACCAGCGACTCGCCCCGGGCGGAGAGCTCGTCCATGGAGCCGAAGCCGAACCGCTGCACGTCCCGCAGCGCGTCGGAGAGGACGACGAGCCGCCCGGCACAAATGATCACGCGCCCGAACCCCTCGTGACTGAGGTCGAGCACGGTGGTGGTGAACGCCCCGGTCGCCTTCTCGGTGGCCGCCGCGACCGCCTGGTAAAAGGAGCGCACCCGGCCCTCTACGGCGGCGTCGATGTCGCAGTTCACCGCGATCTCGCGGCGCTGCTCCCGAGTGACGATGAACGGGCGGAGCAGGTCCTCGTCGGAGAACCGTTCCAGTTGGCCGTAGGTGTCCCCGGCGCGCAGCTGGTCGACCAGGTCGCCGAGGAAACCGGTCTTCGCGGTCATGCCGCGTCCCCCTTGGGCTTCAGGGCCGTGGCACCGCCGCGGGTCCAGGTCGCCGCCGGCTGCGGCTCGTGGGACCGCAGCACCTTGCGCAGCCAGGGCGGCGGATTGCCGGCCAGCGTCGAGGTGTAGCGGCGGAGCAGCTCGGGGATGGCGGTGCCCTTGACCACCTTCACCGGGTGAATCCGGGCCTTCACCACCTTCGCCGCGGCCGTCCCGCCGATGTCACTGATGTTGAGGATCGCGCAGTCCGAGACCGCGGCGAGCCTAGATTCGATCTTGTCCTGTTCGTCCGTCGGCGCCGCGTCGAGCGCGCGGGTCTCCAGGAACCTGGATCCCTCGGGGCCGACCTCGTACACGTCGAACCGTTGGCACCACCCGAAATGCTGATCCACAGCGGTGCCGTCGCTGGTCGCGAAGGCGATCTTCAACACGGAGACTCCTGGAACAGGTTGTCGAGTTGATCGGGTTCACCCGCGGAGCCGGGCTGGGTGGGGATCTCGGCCCGGTGGGCGGGCTGCCCATCCGCGCCGGGCACGGAGAACCTCCGCCCGGGACGGCGATGCACGTGCTCGTGATCGAGTAGACGATTCGCGGCTTCGATGAGCAGGCGCAGGCTTCCGGCGTACCCGGCGGTACCGGCCAGCGCCGCGCCGAGCCGATCGAAGATCGGGAAGCCGACGGGCAGGTGCGCGGCACCGATCCGGTCGGCGACCTCGCGGGCATGGCTGGAACCGAGGACGAGGTGCGCACCGCCCGCCCGGGCCCGTTCGGCGAGGTCGGTCAGATCGCCGACGACGACCTCGTCCCAGGGCGCGTCCGCGAGGACCGGCGCGCCGGTCGGGGACACCGCCGCCACAACCTCGGCCCCGACGTCGTGCAGCAGGGAACCGACGGCGACCAGGGTCTCCGGCTCCATTGCCAGCGCGACCCGGGCGCCGCCGAGGACGAAGTGCGTATCGAGCAGACCGTCGGCGAGCCGGGCCCGGGCCTGCCGGACCCGGGTCGGCGCGGACGCTCCGGTGAGTTCGATCAGCTCGGTGACCAGGGCGTCCATCTCCGTCAGCCCGCTGAGATGACGGTGGCGGAAGATCCGGGCGCCGGTCCGGGCGGCGAGCAGGTCACCGGCCGCCGCCGCGGTCGCACCCGCAACGAGCACGGCCCGCGACCGACCGAGGGCCCGCAGCCGCGCGAGCCCGGTGCCGCCGGTCGTCGTGGGCTGCCAGGCGGGGGCCAGGTGCCCGTCCACCGATCCGGACAGGTCGGGGACGAGTACCGGGTTGAGCCCGAACGCGCGAATCAGCTCACCGAGCTCGTCGAGGTCGGCCGCCGTCAGGGATGGGCCGACCAGGACCGCGAGCTGGCGCGGATCCAGATCGCCATCGTCCGCCGCCGCCACCCGCCGGGCGGCGGACCCCAGGGACCTGGCGGACCCAGCAGCCTCGGCGGACCCAGCGGTAGTGAGATGCGTTACGGGAGCGCTGGCCGCGATGAAGGCGGTGCGCCCGGTAAAATAGTTCGCTTCGGAAGGCTCCGTTTCGGAATGCTCTGCCGGCACCACCGCTCGGACCAGCGCCTCCAACGCGGCCGACCAGCCGTCGGACAGCCCACCGATGAAGTCCGGGGTGGAGACCCCGACGATCAGCGGGGCCCCGCTGGGGGCGGAGTCGTTCGCCCCCGCCTCCGGCCCGCTCGAGTCGGTCTCGTCCCAGGCCGAGAGGTACTTGCGCAGCTGGCCGCCGACGTCTTCGCCGCTGACCTCGGTGACTCCTGTGGTGAGCAGGCCGATAATCTCCGGCCGCTGCTTCTTCCGGATGGCATCGAGCGTCTCCACCATCGCCTCACCACTGCCGAGGACCGCGGTCACCTCGGTGATCGCGGTGGTCTGCAGCGGGATCGGCTCGTTGAAATGCCGGGTGAGCAGGGCCTTGGCGAACGACGCGCACCCCTGCGCACCATGCATGATCGGCAGCGAGCCGGCGAGGCCCAGGAAGACCAGCGCACCCCCGAGCGGCTGGCTGTGCTTGAGCGGGTCGATCGCCGCCTGCCGCTCTCCGGTCACGACCTCGGCCATCAGCGGGCTCCAACCAGGTCCCAGGGAGCGGGCCGGCTGACCTGCTCCCAGACCGGGCTCGCGATCGCCATGTCGAGGCGCCGGGCGAGCTCGACCATCCCGGTGTAGCCGGCGTAGGGGATGTGCCGCTCCTGGTTGATATCGAGGAACGGCAGCCGGCCCTTCAGCGCGGTGTACTGGTTGCGGCCGCCGGCGACGAGGATGTCCGCCCCGGTCTGCTCGGCGACCCGCAGCAGCTCGCGCGGACTGCCCTCTTTGATCATCTTTGCGTCGCCGAGCAGCTCGCGGATCTTGTCCACGTCGCCGTCGGAGCTCTTGGTGATGCCGCTGCCGACCACCTCGATGCCGAGGTCCTGCAGCGCGGACACGATCGACCAGCTCTTGACCCCGCCGGTGTAGAGCACCGCCTTGCGCCCGGCGAGCCTGCGCCGGTACGGCTCAAGTGCGACGGCGACGGCCGCCTCCTCGACAGCGATGAGCTCCTCCGCGCGGCGGGAGAGCTCGTCGTCCTCGAGCAGGCGGGCGAAGCCGCGCAGGGTGTCGCCCATCTCCCGGGTGCCGTAGAAGCTGCCCTCGAACCACGGGATCCCGTAACGTTCCTGCAGGCCACGGGCGAGTCCGAGCAGCGCGCGCGAGCAGACCACCATCGTCGCCCTGGCCCGATGGGCCGCGGCGACGTCACGGTAGCGGGCATCACCGCTGATGCACGCCTGCACCCGGAGGCCCAGCCGGGACAGCAGCGGCAGGACGTCCCACAACTCCCCGGCGATGTTGTACTCACCAATCAGGTTGACGTCCCGGTCGGTGGTGAGCTCCGGCTCGACGGTGCCGATCACGTGGTCGAGCAGGGCCTGGCCGGCGAGCCGGTTGCCGAGGTTCTTGCTGCCAACGAACCCGGGCGAGTGGATCGGGATCACCGGCACCCCGGACTCGGCGGCGGCCGCCGCGCACACCGCGTCAAGATCGTCTCCGATCATCGCGGTGACGCAGGTCGAATAGACGAAGACCGCTGGCGGCGAGTGCCGCTCGACGACCTCCAGGATGGTGTCGAACAGGCGCTGTTCCCCCCCGAGCACCACGTCGTTCTCGGCCATGTCGGTGGTGAAGCCGTGCCGGTAGAGCACCGGCCCGGACGACAGGCTGCCCCGGCCGTCCCACGAGTTGCCCACGCAACCGATCGGGCCGTGGACCACGTGAGCGCAGTCGGCGATCGGGACGAGGGTGATCATGGCTCCGTCGAAGGCACAACCTCCGGAAGTGCCCCCGGGCTTGGGTTTGGGACAACCCGCCTTGCGGGCCTTGGTGGTCTTGGCGTTGTTGTGGTTACAGGCCGGTTCGGTGAACAGCGCGACGCGTTCTGTGGCTGCCATGGGCCATCCTCGGAAGGACGCGGTTCTACGGGCACGGTTCTTGAAAGAGGTGGGACGGGGGCGAGGGGTCGATCGATCCGGGAGGTGATCGATCGACCCCACGGCGGGGTGGTCGGCCGGTCGCAGGGAGCGCGGTGGGCGCGGCCGGCCGACCACGTTCAGATCCGGCCGGGAGCCGGACCGACCACAGTTGTGCCCGGTCGGACGCTCAGCGGACGACGTCGAAGCTGTGGTCGGGGCTGGTGCGGTCCAGCTCGTCGAGCACCGTGTTGACGAGCTGGGTGAGCAGGTGCAGACCGCCGGTGTAGCCGACGATCGGGAAGCGGTGCAGGTGGTGCCGATCGAAGATCGGAAAACCGACCCGGACCAGCGGCACGTTCGCCTCCCGGGAGATGTACTTCAGGTACGAGCTCCCGATGAGCAGGTCGACCGGCTCGGTAAAGACCAGCGACCGCAGGTGCCAGAGGTCCTTGCCCGGCCAGACGGTCGCCGCCTCGCCGAACTTGCTGGTCGAGAGGACCTTCTCCAGCCTGGGCGCGAAGGAGTTGTCGGCGTTCGTGCTCAGCAGGTGGACCGGGATCATCCCGAGTTCGAGGGCGAAGCCGGTCATCGCGATGACGAGGTCAGGGTCACCCGCGATGGCGACCCGCTTGCCGTGCAGATAGGCATGCGAGTCGGTGAGCGCGTCCACCAGGCGGCCACGCTCGGCGGTGAGCTCGGCCGGGATCTCGACCTCCGCCAGGCGGGCCACCTCGGTCAAGAAGCGGTCGGTGTTCTTCACCCCGATGGGGGTCTCGAGCACCACCGTCTCCTGCTTCCACCCGTCCCGGACGAACTCCGTCGTCTTGCGGGTGGTGGTCTCCTGAAGCATCACGGTAGCGCGGCTGAACCGAGCTGTGGCGGCCTCGGCGAGCGGGGTACCACCTGGGTAGAGCTCGTACTCACCCGTCGCCGGCGAGTCCAGGGAGCTGCTGTGGTCGCCCAGGATCAGGGGGTCGACACCCATCAGCTCGAGGATGCGGCGGTACTCGCGGTGGTTGCCGACGTAGGTCTCGAAGCCGGGCACGATGTTCAGCCGGGGCTTCCCGGGGGACTCGACCTTGTCGGCGTCCGCCGTCTTGCCCAGGAGGTCCAGGATGCCCTTGAGCATGCTGTCGTAGCCGGTGAGGTGTGAGCCCACGAAGCTCGGCGTGTGCGCGTACGGCACCGGGTAGTCGGCGGAGATCGCGCCCCTGTCCCGCGCCGCGCCGATGTAGGCGAACAGATCCTCCCCGATCACCTCGGCCATGCAGGTGGTGCTGACCGCGACCATCTTGGGCTTGTACAGGGTGGTCGCGTTCTCGAGCGCCTCGACCAGGTTGTTCAGCCCTCCGAAGACGGCGGCGTCTTCGGTCATCGACGAGGATGCCGCCGGGACGGGCTCCTTGAAGTGCCGGGCGAAGTGGCTGCGGAAGTAGGCGACGCAGCCCTGCGAGCCGTGCACCAGGGGCATGGTGCCCTCGAAGCCGAGGCCGGCCAGGACCGCGCCGAGCGGCTGGCACGCCTTGGCCGGGTTGACGGTCAGCGCCTCCCGGGCGAAGTTCTTCTCCCGGTACTCCCAGCCGCGGGTCCACTCCAGGACCCGGGCTACCTCGGCGGCGTCGCTGCCGTTCTCGAACTCGCGCTTGCCCTCGAACTGCTCCTGGTAGACCTCGTCCTTGAACAGCTCGCTGTGGTCGAGGACCCGCAGCGGGACGGAACTGTTTGTTTCCGGAGTCGTCGTCACCGGACATCCTCCCTTCTACCGTGGCTGATGACTGCCGGCTACCGCCGGCGGGAGCCGGACCGGCCGGTCAGAACACCTCTCCGGCCTTCGACCAGGGGGTCTCCAGGAGGTCCCAGGTCGGGCTGTTGATCGCAATGTCCATGTCACGGGCGAAGACCGCGAAGCCGTCCACGCCGTGGTATGGCCCGGAGTAGTCCCAGGAGTGCATCTGGCGGAAGGGGACGCCCATCTTGTGGAAGACGTACTTCTCCTTGACGCCCGCGCCCATCAGGTCCGGCTTGAGCCGCTTGGCGAACTCCTCCAGCTCGAAGGCCGTCGGGTCGTCGTAGAGGACCACGCCCTCCGCGAGAGCGGGGTAGGTGCGGGTGTAGTCGTCCTTGTGCGCGAACTCGTAGCCGGTGCCGACGACCTCCATGCCGAGGTCCTCGTAGGCACCGATGGTGTGCCGGGGCCGTAGTCCGCCGACCGCGAGCATGACCCGCTTGCCTTCCAGGCGCGGCCGGAAGGCGTTCGTGATCTCGTCGAATCGGACCTGGTAGCGGGCGATCGCCGCCTCGGTCTTCTGCTTGATCTCGTCGTCGAAGAAAGCCGCGATCTTCCGCATCGAATCGACGATCTTGGTGGGACCGAAGAAGTTGAACTCGGTCCACGGAGTGCCGTAGCGCTCCTCCATGGTTGTGCAGATGTAGTTCATCGACCGGTAGCAGTGGATCAGGTTCAGCTTCGACAGGTGCGTCGAGGCCATCTCGTTGATCGTGCCGTCACCGGACCACTGGGCGATGACCCGCAGGCCCATCTCCTCCAGGATCTTCCGGGAGGCCCAGGCGTCGCCGCCGATGTTGTAGTCGCCGATGAGCGCGACGTCATACGGCGTCTGCTTGAAGGTGTTCCCACCGGTGCCCAGCACGTGGTCGCGGACCGCGTCGTTGGCGATGTGGTGGCCGAGGGACTGGCTGACCCCGCGGAACCCCTCGCAGCGCACCGGGACGACTGGCAGCTCGAGCTTCTTCGAGGCCTTGCGGGAGACCGCCTCGATGTCATCACCGATCAGACCAATCGGGCACTCGGACTGGACCGAGATCCCCTTGGCCAGCGGGAACAGCTCGGTGATCTCGTCGCAGACCGTCTCTAGCTTCGGGTCACCGCCGAAGACGATGTCCTTCTCCTGGAAGTCGGTCGTGAACTGCATCGCGGCAAAGTTGTTCACACCCCAGGGGCCGCGGGCGTAGTTGCGCCGGGTGGCCCAGGAGTACTGGCCACAGCCGACCGGGCCGTGGCTGATGTTGACGATGTCCTTGACCGGGCCCCACACCACGCCCTTGGAACCGGCGTAGGCGCAGCCGCGGATCGTCATGACCCCCGGGCGGGATTTGATGTTGGACTTGACCTCGCACTCCTTCGACCCATCGGGGTCGTTGGCCTTGAGGTGCTTGGCCCGGAACTTGGCCGTCTTCGCGGGGTAGTTCGACAGCACCTCGGCGATCATCGCCTCGGTCTCGGCCTTGATAGGTGCCGGCGTCGTCGTCATGGTCGGGACCTCATCCTCGACGGAGTCGGAGCAGGTGACAGGGTCAGGCGACAGCGGCGGCCTTGCCGATGATGGTCTCGTCCTCCTGCTCCATGATCCCGAACTCGATGAGGAGCTCCTCGAGCTCGTCCATGGTGATCGGCGTCGGGATGGTCTTCATGTCGTTGTCGACGATCTTCTTGGCGAGCTGCCGATACTGGTCGGCCTGCTCGTTCTTCGGGTCGTACTCGATGACCGTCATCCGGCGCAGCTCGGCGTGCTGCACGACGTTGTTACGCGGGATGAAGTGGATCATCTGGGTGTTGAGCCGGCGGGCGAGCTCGATGATCAGCTCGTCCTCGCGGTCGGTGTTACGGCTGTTGCAGATGAGCCCGCCGAGCCGGACACCGCCGGAGTGCGCGTACTTGAGGATGCCTCGGGCGATGTTGTTCGCCGCGTACATCGCCATCATCTCGCCGGAGGTGACGATGTAGATCTCCTGCGCCTTGCCCTGGCGGATCGGCATCGCGAACCCGCCGCAGACGACGTCACCGAGGACGTCGTAGGTGACGAAGTCGAGGTCCTCGTAGGCGCCGGCTTCCTCCAGGTAGCTGATGGAGGTGATGACACCGCGGCCGGCGCAGCCCACACCGGGCTCCGGGCCGCCGGACTCGACGCACCTGATGCCCCACTGGCCCTCGACCAGGACCTCGTCGAGCTCTAGGTCCTCGACCGAGCCCTTCTCGGCGGCCAGCTGAATGACGGAGGTCTGGGCCTTGGAGTGCAGGATGAGCCGGGTCGAGTCGGCCTTGGGGTCGCAGCCAACGATCATGACCTTCTTGCCTATCTCGGCCATCGCCGCCATGGTGTTCTGCTGGGTGGTGGACTTGCCGATACCACCCTTGCCGTAGAACGCGATCTGGCGCATGCGGTGTTCCTCCTCGGAACGGTTGCCCAGCACAGGGGGCACCGGTGCCACGACCACGCCGATCGGGCAGGTCGGGCCGCTGGGCCCCTGGGCTGGAGTCATGCCGCCGGCCGGGTTTGGCCAGGACATCGGCACAACCGTTAGTTGTTGATCGACCCCGTTGCGTCTGCCAGCCGGGTCCGGTCCCTGCCGGACCAGGCCTAGGACGGCGGGGCCTCCACTCGGGGGGCCGGCACTTCGGCCCGCCCGAGAAGTTCCTGGAAGTCACGGCCGTGCAGGCCGCGCTTCGTCTGGGTCGCCGTGGCCCGGACCCGCTCAAGCAGCGGCTCGATCTCGCTGTCGTCGGCGGTGATGCCGTACTGGGCCAGCGCGTGACGCACCGAGGCCCGGCCGCTGTGCTTCCCGAACGCGAGCCGCCGTTGCCCGCCTACTTCGGCGGGGTCGAACGGCTCGTAGGTCGACGGGTGTCGCAGCACGCCGTGGACGTGGATCCCCGACTCGTGCGCGAACACCGACTCACCGACCACCGCCTTGCCCACCGGCAGCGGGCGGCAGGCGGCCCGGGCCACCATCCGCGCGAGCCTGCGGAACGAGGTGGTGTCCAGGTCCACCGGCACCTTCAACAGGTGCCGCAGGGCCATCGCCACCTCCTCCAGCGGGGCGTTGCCGGCCCGCTCCCCCAGACCCAGCACCGTGGTGCTAACCCAGGTGAATCCGGCCTGAACCGCGGCGATGGTGTTCGCGGTCGCCAGACCGAAGTCGTCGTGGGCGTGGATCTCCCACTCCCCCGGGACCGCCTGGACCAGCCGGCCGAGCCGGGTGTAGGCGCTGACCGGGTCCAGCAGACCGACCGTGTCGGCCCAGCGGATCCGGGTGGCACCCCACTCGCGCAGCTCGCCGGCCAGCTCGATGACGAAGTTGTCGTCCGCGCGGGAGGCGTCCTCCAGGCCGACGCTAAACCGCAGCCCGCGGTCGGCCGCGTCGAAGACGCAGTCGCGGATGCGGCGCCGCGCCCATCCCCGGTCCCGGCCCAGCTTGCTCTTCAGATGCAGATCGGAGACGGGAATGGTTAGGTGCGCAGTGACAATTCCGCAGGACACCGCGGCATCGATGTCGCGGCGGTCGGCCCGGCACCACGCCACCACGCCGGCCTGAGGCTGCGTCGCGAGGATCTCCCGCAGGACATCCCGTTCGGCGGGTCCCATGGCAGGTATTCCGGCCTCGATCTGGTGTACGCCGATAGCGTCCAGAGCAGCGGCGATGGCAAGTTTCTCGGCTGCGGTGAATGCCACCCCAGGCGCCTGCTCGCCGTCGCGCAGGGTGGTGTCGCAAAACCTGACCGGCGCGGCCGGCTCGACCGTAGGCGTGGATGAGCTGGGAAAACGGGGACCGGGCACTGTCATCACCAGCCGTCGATCGAGAACAGAAGGCCATGGGCTCGCCCCGAACAGTGGTTCTCCGTTTGTCCGGTGGCGACACGAAGAACACTAGGAGCCGTTTATTTCAGCCCTGCAAGCCCCGGTAACTTCGGCGTTAACAGGTATTCCGTCGGGATGGCTGGAAGCTTCTCCCGAAAGATACCACGAAGGATATTTGCAAGGAAAAATCTTTAATTAAAATTTTCCTGGAAACTTTCCCTCGTGGCGCCGCCCACATAGCTCCGGGCGCGCCGCCGAAGTGGTCCGGAGCACACGGTACGCCAGGAAGATCGCCCGATTACGGGGATCCCCCGATCCGCCGGAGCGGTGTAGATGACGGTAGCAAACGCCCCGTGCAGATGAGATGTTATCGGAACATTCGAACAAGAGTTTCAGCGAGGTACCTGCCGTGTTACGTACAGATGTCGGCGCTATCGATGCTGGTCACGGCGGATGAACAAGATGACTCACATTCATGTTGGCAGCTTCCCGGGTAAACATTCA
>NZ_CDWTMG010000050.1:0-24813 GCF_977945845.1 Frankia sp. CcMO1 | reverse complement strand
AGGCATGCCACATCAGGTCACAGCAGGCCACGTCGAGCCAACATTACGCACAGTTACCAAACTGGCTGGGGTCTCACGCCCACCCCGGTTAACTTCGAAGACCCGGTATCCGCAGGACTGGACGGCGCTGCGCTCCTCGGACTGGCACGCCTTCCGCGACCCCAATGAGGAGTGGGAGCAGACCATCTACCGGAACAACTCCAATGTTGTCCGGCAGATCCAGCAGAACCTCGAAAACGCGCGGGCGGCCCATGCCTACGATGGCTGGTCGCGGGGGTGGACCAAGTTCGTCGAGCAGCACCTGGGCGCCTGGATGCACGCTGAGAACGGTCTGGGCCTGCACGTGTTCGTCGCCGCTCAGCGGTCGGGCCCCACGAACATGATCAACACTGCCATCGCAGTGAACAGCGCGCACAAGCTCCGCTTCGCCCAGGACCTCGCCCTGTACAACCTGGAGCTGGCCGAGTCCCTGCCGGGGTTCGACGGATCGGCCCACCGCAAGGTCTGGCACGACGACCCGGCGTGGCAGCCGGTGCGGGAGAACGTCGAGCGGATCACCGCGGTCGCTGACTGGGCGGAGGCGCTCGTCGCCGCGAACATCGTGTTCGAGTCGCTGGTCGGCGTGTTGTTCCGCAGCCACCTCGTCATGCAGATCGCCGCCCGTAACGGCGACTACGTCACGCCGACCCTGGTCGGGACCGGCGAGAACGACTACGAGCGCGACCTGCGTTACACCCGCGCGCTGCTCAAGCTTCTCGTCACCGACGAGAAGTTCGGCGCAGGTAACGTCGAGACCATTTCCGGCTGGTTGTCTCGGTGGGTTCCGCTGAGCTTGAAGGCGGCCCATGAACTGCAGCCGATCTGGTCGCAGCAGCAGGAGAAAGTCATTACCTTCTCGGAATCCCTCGACGCCACGGTCAACGGGTTCCGGGCTGTCCTTTCCGACCTTGGTCTGCCCGAGCCGAAGGAGCTGACGCAGTGACCACCACGAACGAAAACCCAGAGCTCGGTAAAGCCAATCGGACCTCGTCAAACATGTGTGGCGTCACCCTGATGAACAACCAGAACGGGTATGTCGTCGCCGACGTCATGCGGAGCAAGCCCGGTATCCGCGTCGAGGAGTATCCGTCCATGATCCGGGTTGACGGCGAACGTAAGATCGAATTCGACTTCGACGAGATCTCGGATGCGCTCGGTTTCGATTTCGGTGTGTCCGACTTCGAAGAGATCATGTCCACGCACTACGGCCGGATGGTGCATCTCGACGACAAAACCGTACTTTTCGCCAACCCTGAGGACGCGGCGGAGTACATCGATTTCGACCTGAAAGTCGTCACTAACTGACCTGACCCGGGACGAACGGAACGGTCCACGCCGGGCTTATCCGGCCCGGCGTGGACCGGCCGTGGTGATATTGCGGAGGATATCCACATGTACGTCAAGGACAATGAGCGATACTTCATCGTGGATTCCCACCTGCACTTCTGGGATGGGAGCCCAGAGAACCAGGAGAACCGCTACGGCAAAGGTTTCATCGACTGCTTCTACGACTACCATGTGAATCTGAGCCCGCAGGAGTACCTCTGGTCACGGGAAAAGTTCCAGAAGTACTCTGCGGAAGTCATGGTGAAGGACCTATTCGAGGACGGTTACGTCGACAAGTGGATCTTCCAGTCCACCTATCTGACGGACTTCTACCGCAACGGTTTCAACACCACCGAGCAGGACGGCGCGCTCGCCGAGAAGTACCCCGGCAAGTTCATCGTGAACGGCTCCTTCGACCCGCGTGACGGCGAACTGGGCCTGCCGAAGCTGGCGGACCTGGCGGCACGCTGGAACCTCAAGGGCGTGAAGCTCTACACGGCCGAGTGGAAGGGCGAGTCCAAGGGCTACAAGCTGACCGACCCGTGGGTTTACCGGTATCTGGAGAAGTGCCAGGAACTCGGCATCCGCAACATCCACATCCACAAGGGTCCGACGATCTACCCGCTGAACCGGGACGCGTTCGATGTCGCCGACGTCGATGATGTGGCCACGGCATTCCCCGAGTTGCGGTTCATCATCGAACACGTCGGGCTGCCCCGGTTGGAGGACTTCTGCTGGATCGCCACACAGGAGCCGAACGTCTACGGTGGGCTCGCGGTGGCCATGCCGTTCATCCACAGCCGGCCGCGCTACTTCGCGCAGATCATCGGGGAGCTCCTCTACTGGCTCGACGAGAACCGGCTGACCTTCTCGAGTGACTACGCGATCTGGCACCCCAAGTGGCTGGTCGAGAAGTTCGTCGACTTCCAGATCCCGGATGACATGCAGGCCGAGTACGGCGTGCTCACCCCCGACATCAAGCGCAAAATTCTCGGTCTCAGCTCCGGCGTCGACGCCTCTCGTGGGCGCAGGGCAGTCCGTATGACCACACCCACAGTAACCAGTAGGACCGGCCTGGCCGCGGACGTCTGGGAAGCTTTGGGGCGGGTGTACGACCCGGAGCTCGACCAGCCCGTCACCGAGCTGGGATTCGTCCATGCTCTGGTGGCCCAGGACGGGCGGGTGCAGGTTCGGCTCAGGCTCCCGACCTACTTCTGCGCGCCGAACTTCGCCTACCTGATGGTGTCCGACGCGCACGACGTGGTGAAGGAGCTGCCAGGAGTCACCGAGGTGGACGTGGCCCTGGAGGATCACTTCGCCGCCGAAGAGATCAACGCCGGAGTCGCCGCCGGAGACGGTTTCCCGGCGAGTTTCCCCGGGGAGGCCACCGGAGGCCTCGACGACCTGCGGATGACCTTCCTGCGTAAGGCGCACACCGCCAGCCTGGAAGGCGCGGCCAAGCGCCTGGTAGCCGAGGGTTGGTCACCCGAGTCGCTGTACCGGGCCCGGCTGGCGGACATGCCGGAGTCGCCGGAACGACACAGCCTGCTGCGCCGACGGGACGCCCTCGGACTGTCCCTGGCTCCCGAGGCGCCGCTGTTCGTCGACGACGACGGCCGTCCGATCGATCGCGAGGCGCTGCCTCTCCGGCTGCGATTTGCCCGGACCGTCCGGGTGACGATCGACGCAAACACCACGGTCTGCCGCGGTCTGCTGGAGACGCGGTACGGCCCTGTGGACCGCACACCCATGACGTGACAGTGACGTGACAGCAACGAAGGCGGAGGTGGGCCGATGAGGGCCGTCCAGGTCATCAAGTACGACAACGCGCCGCGGCTGGTAGACGTCCCCGAGCCCAAGATCCTCCATCCGCTGGATGTGGTGGTCAGAATCGGCGGCGCCGGTGTCTGTCGGACCGACCTGCATATCATCGAAGGGCAGTGGGAGCAGAAGTCGGGCGTGACCCTGCCGTACGTGCTCGGGCACGAGAATGCCGGCTGGGTGCACGAGGTCGGTTCGGCGGTGAGCGACATAGCCGTGGGCGATCCGGTCATCCTGCACCCGCTGGTCACCTGCGGGCTGTGCCAGGCCTGCCGGGACGGCGACGACGTGCACTGCGCCCGGGCGTCCTTCCCCGGGATCGACAGCGACGGCGGCTACGCCGAACTCCTGCGGACCAACGCCCGGTCGGTGGTCAAACTCGACCCGTCGTTGCAGCCGGCGGATGTGGCGGCACTGGCCGACGCCGGACTGACCGCCTACCACGCGGCACGCAAGGCAGCCGCGGCACTGAGTCCCGGTGACCGGGTCGTGGTGATCGGAGCCGGCGGTCTGGGCCACATCGGTGTGCAGGTGCTGCGTGCCCTCACCCCAGCCGAGATCATCGTCGTCGACCGCTCCGCCGAGGCGTTGCGGCTCGCCGGCGAACTGGGCGCCGACCACACGGTGCGGGCCGACGGCAGCGAGGTGTCCGCGGTACTCGATCTCACCGGGGGCAACGGCGCCGAGGCGGTCATCGACTTTGTCGGTGAAGGCGGTGCGATCGAAGCGGGTGTCGCCATGCTGCGTCGCGCCGGTTCGTACTATGTTGTCGGCTATGGCGGGGTGCTGAACGTCCCCACCATCGACATCATCTCCACTGAGATCAACTTCATCGGTAACCTGGTCGGATCGTACAGCGACCTCGTCGAGCTGATGGTTCTCGCAACCCGTGGCAAGGTCACCCTGCACACGAGTGCCTACCCCCTGGCAGAGTTCCACCAGGCGCTCGACGACCTTCACCACGGCAAGGTGCGCGGTCGGGCGATCCTGATCTCCTGATCTACTGATCACCCGGACCCGGTCTGTGAATGGCTCGGGAACCCAGGGCTCCGGCGGCGCGACTGTGCGATCGGATCGGGCTCCAGGTGGGGCTGGCTTCGCCATCATGCCCCGCCAGCTGCTCGCCGCCACGATCGTGCCGCCCTCGGCCCGCCCTGACGGATACAGAGCGGAAGGACTGAGGAAGAGATGGCCAAGGATCTGCGGTTCAACGTCGAGGCGCGTCGCCTGCTGGAGGCCGGGGTCAATGCCCTGGCGGACGCCGTCAAGGTGACTCTGGGTCCAAAGGGCCGCAACGCCGTCATCGAAAAACTGACCGGGCCACCCACCATCACCAATGACGGTGTGACCATAGCCAGGGAGATCCAGCTGCGTAACCCCTTCGCCAACATGGGGGCGCAACTGGTCAAGGAGGTCGCGACCAAGACCAACGGCACTGCCGGCGACGGAACCACCACCGCCACCGTGCTCGCGCAGGCCCTCGTCCGGGAGGGTCTGCATGCCGTGGACGGGGGCGCCAACCCGATGTTTCTCAAGAACGGCATCGAGGCTGCCGTGGCCGCCCTGCTGGAGGAGTTTGAAAAGTACCGGGGAGAGGTCGATGGCGAGGCCGATCTTGCCCGGGTGGCGACCCTCGCCGCCAACAACGATGCCCGGATCGGCGACGTCGTGGCCGCGGCCCTTGGCCGGGTGGGCTGTGACGGGGTGGTCACGGTCGAGGAATCCCCGATATTCGGACTCGAGGTCAGCTTCGTGGACGGTATCGAGTTGGACAACGGGTACCTCTCGCCGTACATGGTCACCGACACCGAGCGGATGGAGGCCGCCTACACCGACCCCTACATCCTGTTGACCAACGAGAAGATCTCTCAGGTTCAGACCCTGATGCCGGTCCTCGAGCTGGTCACCCGGGCCGGCGGCCAGTTGATCGTCTTCGCGGAGAACGTCGAGGGACCGGCACTGGGCATGCTGGTCGCCAACAATGTGCACGGGACCTTCCGGTCCGCGGTGGTCCGGGCACCCGGTTTCGGTCACCGCCGGTTGGCAGAGCTCAACGATCTCGCGGTTTTTCTGGGCGGTCAGGTGATTACCGTGGATGCCGGGCTTTCCCTGGACCGGGTCACCCTCGGCCAGCTCGGGCGTTGCAAGAAGGCCACCATTACCGAGCATGTGACTACGATCGTCGACGGCGCCGGTTCCGCCACCGAGATCCATGCCCGGATCGACCAGCTCAAGCGGGAGTTCGAACGGGCGGAGAACCCCCACGACCAGGACACGTTGCAGACCCGGATCGCCCGGCTGTCCGGCGGCGTCGCGGTGATCAGGGTCGGCGCCGTGACCGGCGTGGAGCTGAAGGAGAAGCTGCACCGGGTCGAGGACTCCCTCGCGGCGGCACGGGCTGCTCTCGCCGAAGGTGTCGTGGCAGGCGGTGGTACCGCACTGCTGCAAGCGGCCTCGGCCCTTGACAAGCTCACGCTGGCCGGCGACGCCGCTGAAGGCAGGGAGATCGTCCGGCGGGCCATCGCCGAACCACTGCGCTGGATCGCGATCAACGCTGGCTATGACGGCGACGAAGTGGTCAAGCGGGTCGCCGAGCTGCCGCGCGGTCACGGTTTCAACGCCGCGACCGGAGAATACGGGGACATGGCCGGCTTCGGTGTCATCGACCCGGTGAAAGTCACCCGTTGCGCGCTGCAGAGCGCGGCGTCGATCGCCGCGCTCTTGCTGACAACGGAAACCCTGGTTGTCGAGGAGGTCATCGGCAACCAGGGCGCCGTGATTGCTCCCGGATTCGGGGATCTCGCGGAGGGCCTGGTCCGGCCTTCCAACATCGCCTGATCGCCAGGCGGCCGATGGCGTGCCGGCAGCTGCCGGCACGCCATCGGCAGGAACGGTCTCGCGCCCGGTCAGCATCACCGTTTCCGGAGCGGATGACGCCGGTCCGGCGGGCCGCCTACCGCCGGACCGGCTTCGCGACTCTCCGCTTCGTACGGACCGCCGGCGCGGGGCGTGCCCTGGTTCAGACTGGGCCAAGGGCGATCCGCCCCACCTGGGACGCGTCAGGCGGTGATGCCGTAGGCCTTCAGCTTGCGGTAAAGGCCGGACCGCGACATCCCGAGCCTGGCGGCCGCCAGCATTCGGTTGCCCTCGGTCTCTTGGAGGGCGGCGACAATCGTGTCCCGCTCAGCTGCCTCCAGCGGGGTGAGCACGTGCCGCGAGGTGGTCTGGCAGTACGCCGGCAGGTCCTGGGCCTGGATCTCCCCGACCGGTCGCCGCCGCAGCGCGTGTTCGAGGGCCTCGCGCAGCTGGGAGATGTTGCGTGGCCAGGAGTAGCGCGCGATGATCCGTTCGGCGGCTGGACTGAGCCGCACCTTGCGGTTGGGGGCTATGCCGCGCAGGACCGACGAGGTGATGGTGGAGAGGTCATCGGTACGGCATCGCAGCGGCGGCACGGTGATCGCTACCTCGAAGTGGCCGAGGAGTGCGTGGAACGGCAGGTCGGAGTCCAGCGAGGAGTCCGACAGGGTCGCAACGAATGAGGTGGTGCCGTCGAGCCGGCCGATCGCAGTGAAGAACGCGTCGAGCTGTTCGACTCCTTCGGTGCTGGCCTGGTCGACATTGCGGACGATGTAGAGGGTCGGCTCTGGCTTGCCCGCGAGCAGAGAGTCGATGTCGGTCTCGGAGTTCTCGATGGTCAGCTGGGAGGCGTCCATCGACACGCTTCGGCTGCCCGGGTGCGAGGCGTGGAAGATCTCGGCGACCAAGGTGAACTTGCCGGTGCCGGTCTCACCGAGCACGATCGCCGGCTTCTCCGCCATGAGGGCTTCGCGCAGCTTGTCGCACGCGCGTACCCACGCCGGTGACCGGCCACCGGTAATGGTCTCGTGCGGCCGGTACAGGTCGCCGGCGATGCGGGAGGTCTGCGGGGTCGCGACCGCGATCTGTGGCAGCACCTGCTCGGTGAAGTCGCCCGGCGATCCGGCCTTCTCCGTGGCAACGAGGTCGGCGATCACCACCATGCCGGCCACCTCGGAGCCGGTCAGGATCCGGGTGCCCCGGATGTGGACCATGCGTCCCCCCGGCAGGACCAGGGTGTCGCTCACCCGGTCGCGGCGGCTCATGAGGAAGGTCGCGTGCTCGCGCAGGGTCAGCTGCTCGCTGGCGTCGAACAGGCGCTGGGCCGGGGCGTTGGCGATGAAGACCGAGTCACCGAAGGCGAAGACGGCCTGCCGGGACGCCCGGGCTTCGGCGCGCAGGTAGGTCTCGAAAACGGCCTGCTGGGACTGGCTGCGATCCAGCAACAGGTTGCGGCTGATGTCCTTGGCGGCACTCTTCACCAAGGTGTGCATCAGCGGGCTCCAGGTCTGGGTGAGCGTGGAGATGTCCAGCACTCCCTCTACCCGGCCGGTGAGAGGATCGATGACCGGGGCGCCGGTGCAGGCGAAGCATTGCAGGGGCTCGGTGAAGTGCTCCGGCCCGACGATGCTGACCGGCTGACCGGCCTCGATCACGGTGCCCACACCGTTGGTGCCCATCATCGACTCGGAGTAGTTGAACCCTGGCGCGAATTCGACCCTGTCGAGCAACCGCCCGACCGTCGATGACAAGTCGATGCGCTGAACCAGCCTGGCCTTGTGGTCGGTCAGGGCGATGACCAGCGGGAGGTCCGCGGTGTCGTTGCCGAGCTGAGTGAGCACCGGGCGTGCGCAGCGCACCAGCCGGGACCCGGTGTCGATGTCGTCGATGTAGTCGCTGTGCGGCCGTGCGCTGTCGACGCCGGCCGCCTGGCTGCGTTCCCATGATGCCGCGAGCACGTCGGGGACACCGACGGCACCCGCGCGGCCGCACTCCAGGAAGTCTGCCCGGGCTGCGGCCACCCGTAAGAGGCGGTTCGCGGTGTCCGGCATGTGCACCTCCTCGGGGATCCTGGATGGCCCCGTGGAAGAACATCGTGGCTGAGAGCCACGCCACATCCAAGAGCAGTGAGTGTCCAATTTTGGGACACCGACACCCGGTGGGACACCAGCAGGGTTGTCCCAACAACGGGGCCTGCGCATGGAACCCAGGGAGTCACGAACCGAGGAGCGTCATGGACACCCTGATCAACATCGACAACGGTGGCACGCTTACCGACATCTGCGTCTGGGATGGCGACCAGTTCACCTACACCAAGACCCTCACTACTCCGCACGACCTGTCGGAGTGCCTCTTCGACGGGATCGAGAAGGCCTCGGCCGCCCTCTACGGCGAGGCCAACACGGAGAAGCTGCTGCACGCTACGCAACACATCCGCTACTCGACCACGCAGGGCACCAACGCCCTGGTCGAGCGGCGGGGCCCGATGATCGGCATCCTCAGCACGATGCCGGGCCTGTTCGAGCAGATGCGCAGCCGTGAAGCCGAGAAGGACCTCTTCGACGGCCTGATCGCCGACCGGGTGCTCACCATCGACATGGGCGCGACCGATGAGGAGATCGACTTCGAAGTCGTCCAGCGGATCAACCAGCTCACCACCCTGGGTGCCGCCCGGGTGGTGGTGGCTGGTGAGTCGCCGGAACAGGAGCGTCGCCTACGCAGCGTGTTGCTGCGCAAGTTCCCGCGGCACCTGCTCGGCTCGATCCCGCTCCTGTACTCGTGGTCCCTCGCCGGCGACCGGGACCACCCGCGCCGGGTGTGGTCGTGCGTGCTCAACTCGTTCCTGCACCCGACCATGGAGCGGTTCCTGTACGCGGCGGAGCGGCGGCTGAAGTCGTACAGGGTGCTCAACCCGCTGCTGGTATACCGCAACGACGGAGCCTCCTCGCGGGTGGCCAAGGCGGTGGCGCTGAAGACGTACTCCTCCGGGCCGCGCGGCGGCTTGGAGGGTACGGCGGCGCTGGCTCGCACGTACGGCCTCGAGCACACGCTGATGATGGACATCGGCGGCACCACCACCGACGTGGGGGTCGTCCGCGGCGGTGCGGCGGCGGCCGATGAGCGCGGCACCATCGAGGGCGTCTCGATCTCCTACCCGATGAGCAACGTGCACTCGACCGGTGTCGGCGGGTCCTCGGTGATCTCGGTGGTGGACGGGCAGATCACGGTCGGGCCACGCAGTGTGGGGGCGGCCCCCGGCCCGGCCTGCTTCGGCTTCGGTGGCAAGGAAGCCACGATCACCGACGTCAACCTGCTGCTCGGCATCCTCGACGCCAGCACCTACCTCGACGGCACCTTCCGGCTCGACGCCGACCGTTCGGCCGCGGTCATCACCGAGACCATCGCCGAGCCGCTGGGCATCAGCCTGGAGGAGTCGCTGATCCGGATGGAGCAGGCCTACTTCGAGGCGCTGGCACACTCCTTCGCACACCTGATCCAGGAGAACTCGACCCTCGTCGCCTTCGGTGGCGCCGGCCCGATGAGTGCCGTCGGTGCCGCTCGTCCGGCAGGGGTGAAGAAGGTGCTGATCCCGCGGATGGCAGCGGTCTTCTCCGCGTTCGGCATTGCCTTCTCCGACATCGGCAAGACCTACGAGGTCGGCGTGCCGGAGCCGACCACGGCAAGCACCGCGGCGACGTACGACGAGATGCTCGCCCGGGCCAGGCGCGACATTTTCCAGGAGGGCTACGACCTCGACGACTGCCGCACCGAGGTATTGCTCACCATCGAGGAGACCGACGGGTCGCCGGTGGAGACCAGGCCGTACCAGTCCGGCGACGCCGTGGACTTCCCCGGGAAGCAGGTCTCCCTGCAACTGTCGGTGACGGCCGCGCTGCCGCACCCCGAGGTTGCTCCCGACACCGACGTGCCCGCGATCCGGGTGACGAGCAATGAGACCCGCCTGGTCCGTTCCGCGCCCGACCAGGTCGACAAGGTGCCGGTGTTCGTGCTCGCCGAGATGCCGCCCGGTGGGAGTGGCGAGGGCCCGGTGATCGTCGAGGGTCCGTTCTTCACCGCTCGCGTGCTGCCCGGCTGGCAGTTCCGGGTCACCGCCTCGGGGGACCTGCTGCTGACCGACACCCAGTGACCTCCTTGACCACCCCGAGCATCCCCTGACCGCCACGAGAGGAAAGTCATCATGCGGGTCCCCATGACCGAATACCTGGTCATCGATCTCGATACCGAGCGCTGGGTCTGCCGGGTGTGCGGCCGCGACATCTGGTCTGCCCACGGGAACTACAAGCTCGGCTGCCTGGTCTACGACCGCGACCCACGGGAGATCCACCAGCCGATCATCAACCCCGACCGCTACGAGTTCACCTTTTCCCCGGACCCGGCGTACTGCCGGATCCTGGAGTTCTACTGCCCCGGCTGCGCCACCCAGATCGAGACCGAATACGTGCCGCCGGGACACCCGCCGACGGCCGATCTCGTCATCGACGTCGCCGCGCTGCGCGCCCAGTGGGAGGAACGCGGCGTCGACCCCGAGCAGGTCCACAACTACGGGCCCGGCGAGGACGCGCAGAAATACACCGCCATGCACAAGGCGACCGGCCACATCCGCTGATCTCGCAGGGAGAACCGAGACAATGAAACGTATCTCCGTCGACATCGGCGGCACCTTCACCGACTGCTTCTTCGTTTGGGACGAGACCTACGTCGAGGCGAAGGCGCTGACCACGCACCACAACCTGGCGCTGGGCTTCAACGAGGCGCTCGACCTGGCGTGCAGCCGGGCCGGACTGGACCGCGGCACCGTGCTCACCGAGGTCGACTCGGTCCGCTACGCCACCACCCTGGGCACCAACGCTCTCATCGAGCGCAAGGGACCCAAGGTGGGGGCGATCGTCACTCATGGCTTCGAGGACACCATCCCGCTCTCCCGCGGCCGGGGGTACGGCGAGGGCCTGGACTACTCGATGCAACAGAACCTCCCGGCAGCCGAACGGCCCGAGCCGCTGGTGCCGCGGTACCTGATCCGCTCGGTCAAGGAACGCGTCAACTCGGCCGGCAAGATCGTGGCGAGGCTCGATCCCGAGGACGTCCGCACGGTGGTCCGTGAGCTGGTGGATGCCGGCGCCGAGGCCCTGGTGGTTTCGCTGGTCAACGCCACCGAGAATCCCGAGCACGAGCTGGCGATCCAGGAGATCATTCTCGACGAGTTCCTGGCCCACGAGCTGGGTGCCATCCCGCTGCTGCTGGGCCACCAGGTCTCTGGTCGCAAGGGCGAATACGTGCGGGCGACCTCCACCATCGTGGACGGCTTCCTGCACGAGATCATGTTTCACGCGCTCAGCCAGCTCTCAAACAACCTGCGCGACTCCGGCTACGGCAAGCCGATGCTGGTCATCCACAACTCCGGTGGCATGGCGCAGATGAACTCCACCGACGCCCTGCAGACCATCCACTCCGGTCCGATCGCCGGCGTCGGCGCCGCGGAGCACCTGTCGAACGAGACGGGCCTGGGCCATGTGATCTCCACCGACATGGGCGGCACGTCCTTCGACATCGGCCTGGTGCCTGAGGGCGGCGTGAAGCACTATGACTTCCTGCCGACCATCGACCGCTGGCTGGTGTCGGTGCCGATGGTGCACCTCGACACGCTCGGTGCCGGCGGCGGCTCCATCGCGTCGTACGACCGGATCCACAACTCCATCAAGATCGGCCCGGAGTCGGCCGGCTCCAACCCCGGCCCGGCCTGCTACGACCGCGGCGGACTGCGCCCGACGGTGACCGACGCCGACCTGTTGCTCGGCTATCTGGACCCGGACAACTACGCCAACGGCTACATCAAGCTCAACCCGAATCGCTCCCGGTTCGCCGTCGAAGAGAACCTGTGCGACCAGCTCGACATGGACGTTCTCGACATCGCCCGCGCGATCAAGGATGGCGTCGACGAGCAGATGGCGATCGGCATCGGCAAAGAGCTGCGGGTGCGCGGCTACTTGCCGGAGGACTTCACGATGCTCGCCTACGGCGGCAACGGTCCGCTGCACGCCTGTGGTATTGCTCGCCATGCCGGCATCAAGCAGATCCTGGCCCCGCCGTTCTCGTCGGTGTTCTCCGCCTGCGGCGCCGGCAACATGAAGCAGCTGCACTTCCACGAGCGCGGCGTGCACATCACGATGTACAACGCCACCTCCCGGTCGCTGTACGACAAGTACGAGGAGTTCAACGCGATCGTCGAGGAACTCGAGGCCCGGGGCCGGGAGGACCTGGTGCGTCAGGGCTTCGCGGCCGAAGACGTGAAGTACCGCCTGGAACTGGACATGCGCTACGGCAACCAGTTGCTCACCCAGGCTGTCGCCCTCGACATCAACCGGATGAACGGTGTCGGCGACGTACTGCACATGATCCGCACCTTCGGTGATGTCTACAGTCACCGGTTCGGCGCCAGCAGCGCGGCACCCGAAGCCGGGATCCGGGTGGGGACCGTGCGGGTGGCCTCCTATGTCGACGGCGACGTCGTCAACTTCGACTCGCTGGAGGCCGGCGGCGAGCGCACGGTGCCGACCGAGGTGTCGCACCGCAAGGTCTACTTTATCGGCCAGGACGACTCGATCGAGACGCCGGTCTACGACCAGACCGCGCTGTCGCACGAGCGGGTGATCCCCGGTCCCGCGATCGTCACCACCGAGAACACCACTTACCTCGTCGAGCCGGGCTGGCGTCTGGAGCCGACGGTGCAGGGCGCCGTCTGGTTCCTGCAGGACTGATCGAGTACACCGTCGAGCGCACCAGGGAGAAGACGATGACTGTCACGGACGACAGCGCCACGCAGGAGCAGGCCACCGAGCAGAGCACCCTCACGCCCCAGGAGCGGGAGTGGGTCGACCAGTTCATGGACGAGACCACTCTCTTCCTCGGTCCCGACCCAGTGATCATGCGTGACCACTCCATCCAGGAACGGACGTCGCGGGAGGAGACGGCGATCGCCGCCGGTGTCGACCGGCTGGTGGTCGAGCGGATCCGCAAGCGGATTGCCGGTGCACTCGACGAGGGCTACGAGATGTGCGAGGCACAGGGTGCCGCACCCGGGGCGAAGTGGGGTGACCTGACGACCGCGATCTACACCGCGGCCGGGGACGTCTCCTACCTCTCCTGCCACGGGGTGATCGCGTTCTCCGCGATCCTGCACTACCCGATCCGGTACATCGTGAAGTACTGGAAGGACGAGCCGACCGTCGGCATCCACGAGGGCGACGGATTCATCCACAACGACGCCCGGTTCGGCAACGTCCACAACACCGACCAGTCGATGATCATGCCGATCATACGTGGGGGCGAGATCATCGCGTGGGTAGCGGCGACCATCCACGAAGGCGAGAACGGCGCCTGCGAGCCGGGCGGCATGCCGTCAGGCTCGGAGACCCCGTTCGACGACGGCCTCCGGATGAGCCCGTTCAAGATTGTCGAGCGTGGTCATCTGCGCCGAGACCTGCTGACCTTCCTCCAGCACTCGGTGCGCGACCCCAAGCTGCAGCTGGCCGACCTGAAGGTGAAGATCACCGCGGTGCGCAAGATCATGGAGCGCATCGACAAGGTCATCGACGAGGTTGGCGTCGACACGTTCGTGGCGGCCCTGCGGGTCACCGTCGAGGACGTCGACGCCGAGGTCCGCCGCCGGATCTCCGAGCTTCCCGACGGCACGTACTCCTTCAACCAGTTCATGGATTCGACGCTGAAAGAGAACATCCTCATCAAGATCGCCTGCAAGATCCACGTCAAGGGCGACAAGATGACCGTCGACCTGCGTGGCACCGGACCGGAGATCATCAACCGGGCGATCAACTCTCCGCTGTGCTCGGTGAAGTCGATGATGATGCAGGCGATCCTGGCGTTCTGGTGGCCAGACCTGCCGCGCTGCACGGCGGCGATGAGCTGCATCGAGATCATTTCCGACGAGGGCACCTGGGCCGACGCGTCCTATGACGCCCCGATGGGGCAGTCGTTGCAGGCCTCGTTCCGAGGCTTCTCGATGATGCAGGCGCTCTACGGAAAGATGTCGTTCTCCACGCCGCACAAGTACTCGAACATCGTGGCTAACTGGTTCAACCAGATCAACACGTTCCTGTGGGGCGGTGTCACCAAGCACGGCGACATGGTCGGCAACCTGTGTGCCGACCTCAACGGCATGCCCGGGGGAGCCAAGCCCTTCCGGGACGGTGAGGACGCCGTCTCGCCGCTCTTCTGCGCCATGGCCGACACGGCCGAGCAGGAGGTCATGGAGGAGGAGGTGCCCTTCATGCAGCTGGTGGCCAAGCGCCTGGTCCGCGACAACATGGGCTTCGGCAAGTTCACCGGCGGCATGGGCTACGAGATGATCGTGGCCGCCGAGGGCACGCCGGAGTGGGGCTTCATGACGGTGACCTCCGGAGCGAAGTTCTCGTCCATCTACGGCATGTTCGGGGGCTACGGCTGCAGCACCTACCCGCTGGCGATGGTCAAGGGCACGAATGTCTACGAGCACATTCGCCGGGACAACAAGAAGTTCGACCTCTCGATTGAGAAGGTCATGAACGAGCGTCCGTTCCCGGATGGGAAGTACTCGACCTATCACATGGGTCTGCAGTACGACCGCGCCAAGGACGGCGAGCTCTACATGATCTCCCAGGGTGCCGGTGGTGGGTACGGTGACCCGCTGGAGCGTCTGCCTGAGTCGGTGGTGCGCGATGCCGAGCTCGGCCGGATCAGCCAGAAGGTCGCCGAGGAGATCTTCGGTGTCCGCTATGACCCGATCACCTTCCGGCTCGACGCCGAGGGCACCAGGCAGGCCCGCGAGCGGGTCCGCCAGACGCGCCTGACGCGCGGCAAGCCCTACGCGGAGTTCGTCAAGGATTTCGTCACCGAGGAGCCGCCGAAGGACCTCCTCTACTACGGCTCCTGGGGCGGCGACACCAACGACCTCACCGCCACGGTGTTCACCATCGACGGTCCCCAGCGGGTCAAGGCGCCACTGAAGGAACTGCCGATCATCGTGATCCCGGACCGCCGGGAGCTGAAGATCGCGGCGCTGGAGGCGCGCGTGCGGGAGCTGGAGGACAGGCACGGCGAGGACGTCAAGCGTCTCGCCTGAGGTTCCGTCTCGCCTGAGGTTCACAGAGCCCTGAGGTTCAAGGAGCACTGAATGTCTTCTCTCACTGCCCTGCTCGCTGCCGCGCCCGGCGGCCGGGCGCTGGTGATCGACCATGATGCCTACGCGACGGCAGTGCTACGGCAGGGCAGCGAGATCCCCTGGGGTGACCTCGCCGCCCTGACCGGGAACGTCGCCCAGGTCCATGCCCTGCTGGACCCGGATGCGGTGTTCATCAATGCCGAGGCGTTCTACGACGCGTATCTCGCGGCGACGCCTGACCTGGTGAGCGCCCTAGGGAAGCGTAGCCGCACGGGCTACGCGTTACGCACCCTGCTCGGTGACGAGCCCGCCGTCGAGCGGTTGGTTCTGACCATGCGCACGCTGGCGGACTCGACCCGGCGACGGGTCGTGCTGTCGGTGCCGTCGCCCGCGAGGTGGTTGCTGCGGGCACACGACCGGGCCGGTACGGGGCTGGACGAGGTGAGCGAGGACCACGTCGACAGCGCCTCCATGTACCTCGCCGAATGGCTGGGGCGCCTGGGGTCGCCGCCGCTGGGACTGCTGCTCCTTGATGCCCGGGCCTGCTCCGGGGACTCCGCCACGCTGGAGTCCCCGGAGCAGGCGGGTGGCTATACCTCGCTGACCAATGTGGCCGGGCACTTCGACTGGACGCTGGCGGTGCGATTCGACTCCTCGGTTGACGTGGCCGGCGATGTCACGCGGGCTGTCGTCCTTCCCGAGGCGTTCTGGCATGGCGAGGGGGAGGCACCTCGTGACGGAGCCCAGCTTGTGCTGACCACCATCCCGGCCAATGCGCCGCCCGAGACGGTTCTGCTGCGCCGGGCTCTGCTGAAGGAGGGGTGAGATGGACAAGGTTGTGGCGTCGGCGCAGGAGGCGGTCGCCGACATCCCGGTCGGGGCCAGCGTGGCGAGTGGTGGCTTCGGGGTCTGCGGTATCCCGTCGGTGCTCCTTGCCGCGCTCGCCGAACAGGGGGCCTCGGACCTGACCGTCATTTCCAACAACTGCGGGATCCCGGGTGTGGGTAACTCGCTGCTGCTGGAGGGCGGGCGGATCCGCCGTCTGGTGGCGTCGTACGTGGGGGAGAACAAGGAACTGGAACGGCAGTACCTCTCCGGGAAGGTCGAGATCGAGTTCAACCCGCAGGGGACGCTGGCGGAGCGGTTGCGCGCCGGTGGAGCCGGGATCGCCGCGTTCTACACCCGCACCGGCGTCGGCACGCAGGTCGCCGACGGCGGGCTGCCGATCAGGTACGACGCCTCGGGTGAGGTGGCGCTGGCCTCGCAGCCCAAGCTGACCGAGGTCTTCGAGGTCGACGGGGTGCCGCAGGTCTTCGTGCGGGAGACGGCGCTGCGGCCGGACTTCGTCCTGGTGCGGGCCCGGCGTGGTGACCGGCACGGCAACCTGGTTTTCCGCAAGGCCGCCCGCAACTTCAACCCGCTCTGCGCCATGGCCGGGAGGGTGACGATCGCGGAAGTGGAGGAACTCGTCGAGCCGGGTGCGCTGGAGCCCGACGAGATCCACCTGCCCGGAGTCTTCGTGCAGCGGGTGGTGGCGTTGACGCCCGACCAGGCCGCGGACAAGGGGATCGAGCGGCTCACCCTGCGTGCCGTCACGACTGCTGCAGGAGGTTCCTGACATGCCTTGGTCCCGGGACGACATGGCCGCCCGTGCGGCGGCGGAACTCAACGACGGGGACTACGTCAACCTCGGCATCGGTCTGCCGACGCTGGTTCCCAACCACGTGCCCGACGGCGTGGAGATCGTGTTGCAGAGTGAGAACGGCATCCTCGGCCTGGGCCCCTACCCGGTCGCCGGCGAGGAGGACCCGGATCTCATCAACGCCGGCAAGGAGACGGTGACGACCGCGACGGGAGCAAGCTTCTTCGACTCCGCCACCAGTTTCGGGATGATCCGTGGGGGGAAGATCGATGCGGCGATCCTCGGCGCCATGCAGGTCAGCGAGCGCGGGGACCTGTCGAACTGGGTGGTGCCCGGCAAGCTGGTCAAGGGCATGGGGGGCGCGATGGACCTGGTCCACGGCGCCCGCCGCGTGATCGTTCTGATGGAGCACTGCGCCAAGGACGGATCGCCGAAGATCCTGCCCGAGAACACGCTCCCGCTGACCGGCACGGGTGTCGTGCAGCGCATCATCACCGACCTCGCCGTCATCGACGTGACCTCCGATGGTCTGGTGCTGGTGGAGACGGCGCCGGGCGTCACAGCCGACGACGTGCAGAAGGTGACACCGGTACGGCTGGCTCGGGTGGGCACGAAGCCTGGTGCCGGCGTGGCGGGCGGACCTGCCGGGGTGTCTCAGCAGTGAAGGGTGTCTGAGCGTTGAAGGGACCGGATGTGGACCACGATGATGTGGAGATCGTGGGCTGGGGTCATACCCCGTTTGGCCGTCTGCCCGAGGAGACTCTGGAGCCGCTGATCGTCGCCGCCGCGCGGGAGGCGATCGCGTCGGCGGGCCTGCGCCCGCGGGAGATCGACGAAATTGTTCTCGGTACCTACAACGCGGGGTTGCAGCCGTTGGCGTTTCCTTCCTCGCTGGTCCTGGAGGCCGATGACGATCTGCTGTTCACCCCGGCGACCCGGGTGAAGAACGCGTGTGCGAGCGGGTCGGCCGCGCTGCTGTGCGGGGTGCGGGCGATCCAGCCCGGGCAGGCGCGCCGGGTGCTGGTGATCGGGGCGGAGAAGATGACCCACGCGCCGGCCGAGGCTGTCGGCGGGGCTTTGCTGGGTGCCGACTACGAGCATGCCGGCGGGTTGTCCGGTGCCGGGTTCGCGCGGTTGTTTGCCGATGTCACCGAGGCCTACTTCACCAAGTACGGTGATCACAGTGACGCGCTGGCACGGATCGCGGCGAAGAACCACCGTAACGGGGTGGTGAACCCGTACGCCCATCTGCGTTCCGATCTCGGCTTCGAGTTCTGTAGCACGGTCGGTCCGCGTTTCGTTCGGGTCGTCATGGATCAGTCCTCTCCCGTTCCCGGCTCGCCACCGGGTGGCGTGCGGCGGGCTGATGGACGTACAGCTCGCGCCGCCGCGGGGTCATGGCCGCGGGGACGGGCTCCGGCAGCCGGTAGCGGGCGGGATGCTGGTGCTCGGCGTACAGCCGGTCGGCATTGTAGACCCGGGGGAACTTCCAGAGCATCCGTGGGAAGTTCGTCTGGCCGTGCGCCAGGTTCGCGGTGACGATCCGGGCGGTCGCGGCAAGCGCCTTCGCGCCGAGGTGTTTGCGGTTGAGGACCGCCTGGGTGGAGACGAGCTCGCGGTAGAAGCGGTCGAGGGGAAGCCGGGTGGGGACGACGGCGTGCTGGATGTCGAACAGCCGGTAGTCCAGGGTGGTGAGCCGCCGGGACTGGGTGTGCCAGATCTCCGTACCCGGGTAGGGGGTGCACACCGTGAGATGCACGATTTCCGGCACCGACAACGCCCATTCGCGGACGAGACGGAACTGCTTCTCGTCCCAGTCCGGGTCGGCGATGAGGTTCACCGCGACCGTGATGCCGATCTTTCGGGCGACTTCGAGGGCGCGGATGTTCTCGTCCGGGGAGATCCGCTTGTGGTAGAGGTTCAAGCCGTCCGCGTCGAGGGCCTCCATGCCCAGAAACATGTATTCGAGGCCGAGGCGGCGCCATCGCTCGAACACCTCGGGATGGCGCAGCAGGACGTCGCTACGGGTTTCCAGATAGTACCGTTTGCGAATCCCTCGGCGTTCGACCTGATCGGCGATGGCCATGCCGTGTTCGGGCCTGATGAAGGCGACGTCATCGACGATGAAGACGTTCGGTTCCCGGATGGCGGACAGTTCCTCGCCGGCCGCGTCCGGGGAGAGGCGGCGGTAGCTGCGGCCGTAGAAGGTCCAGGCGCTGCAGAAGGAGCAGTCCCATGGGCAGCCGCGGGTGAACTCGACCGATGCGCACGGGTCCAGCTCCCCGATGAAGTAGCGGCGGCGGTGGGCCAGCAGATGGCGGGCCGGCAGCGGCTCGTCGAGGCTGGGTAGCAGGGCCGGGATCGGGCCCGCCCCGTCGGCGGTGACCGCGCCCGGGACGTCGGCGAGACGGGCGCGGTCGGCCTCGAGGATGCGCGGGGCGACCACTTCGCCCTCGCCGCGCGCGACCACATCGAGTGCGCCGTCGCCCTGCTTCAGCAGGTGCTCGGCGATGAAGGAGACGCTGTGGCCGCCGGCCACGACCAGGCAGCCGGGCAGCTCCCGCTTCGCCCGGTGCGCGAGCTCGATGACCTCGGGGACGTTCGCGAGGTAGTTCACCCCGAACATCACCGCGTCGGGACGACACTCTCGCAGGCGGCGCGCGTAGGTGGCCGGTTTCTCCACCTGAAGATCGATCATGCTCACCTCGTGGCCCGCGGCGAGCAGCGCGGCCGCCACCCGTTCCAGCCCCAGCGGTTCGAGCCGTAGAAAGATCTTCGAGTACATCAGCGCGCTGGGATGAACCAGTAGGACACGCATGATGCTCCTCTCGACTGTTCGGGGACGGCCCTGGGTATTCGAGGACGGGCCTGGGCGGACCGGACTGACGCGGACTGCTGCGGTCCCGTCCCGAACGTGCGTGCCGGGGACCCTGCGTGCCGGGTACTGCCCGTGGATCGCTCCCTGCCCGGGGCGCCGACTCCGCGTCGCCTGTCATCTTCCTGTTCCTGCCCCGGAGCGCCGGCCTGACTCGGGAACGAACCTTACATTCGGCTGACAATGACGTCGGTGCGTCGGGCACCGGTCCTTCAACGGCCCGAGAGCCCGGCCGGGCTCGGCTACCGCCACGTTCCGCGACTGATCGTGGCGGATCGGCTGCTTGCGGCGGGGAGCGGGCGGTTGCGGGGGAGGGGCTCGATCAGCTGGTGGTCTTGGACCAGGTGCCGTCGCAGGCGAACCAGGTCGAGGAGGCACTCGTGGCGGGGCGGGACGCCGCGCAGATCAAGCTGCCGCTGAGCTGTGGGCGAAGACGAACTCGAGCCTCCCGTCCCCCCGGGCCTGGCGGGGCCCATAATGGGCATTCCCGGAACGCAAGCATCAGTCAACAGGCGACCACCGTTCGAACGGCGTGTCGAGGGGATCAACTCGCCTGGCTCAACCAATAAAAACTTGGCCTGAGCTCGGAGAGCAACGTAACAGCCGTCGAAGGCACTTTCGGCGGGCTCCCACGAGATGCTGGTCACAGCGGAGAACCGATGTCCAGGGAAATTCAACCGACAAACATGGCATCGGAACAGCCGGGTACTTCTGCGGCGAGCGGTGCTGGCCGGCTCGTTCGGTGAGCGTCGCGCTGCGCACGTCACGCCCGCCGGGGCCCGACTCGGCGAGGATCGGGCCCGCACGGCCCTGACCAGGCAGATTCACTCCCGTCGCCGGGTGAGATGATAATCACCTCAAGCCCCCGGGGTCGGTTTTCCAGGGTTACGTTAGACTCGCTACCCCCGCCTCTTCGGCGAGTCGACTTACGAAAGTATTTCTACCTGATGCGCGGCGCGCTCCATGCATTAATGCCGGGTCGGGGCCCGCGCGATGACTATCAAGGTGATTATGGACACGATCCAGCCGCCGACGGGGGGTGGAAAATCAGAGAACCAGAGCCAAGAAGTTGAGCGGAGGAGGATCGTGACCACGGACGGCGCCCGAACCGGGCAAGCCGGCGAACCGGGACAGCTCAAGCGAGGCCACGGCTCCCCGCACCTCGCTTCCTGATCGTCGGGCCTGGCCTGGGCGGCTCACCTGGACGGTGAGAAGCCCCCCTCGTCCTGGCCAAGCTGTTGCTCAGGTCCCGCACCTCGACTCGGAGCCCGGAGCCCGGAGCCCGGAGCCCGGAGCCCGAAGTCCGGAGCCCGAAGTCCGAAGTCCGGAGCCCGAGACCGCGAGTCAGCACGCATCGAGGATCGCGCTGGCCAAGCGGACCTTACTGGTGATCGTGCACCGGCGCTCCACTTCCGCGAGACCGACCAGGTTCGCTGCTGGACGAGTCCTCCCCAGTTCGCCCGCCAGCCCACGGACGGTTCCGACCTGCATCAGCAGCCGGTCAACGGCGGCGTAGATCTGACCGGCATCCCCGAGCCCTTTCCGCCACCAACTGCCGAAGGTGGACCATGACAATCCTCGACGACAGCACCGCGCCCGGCCTCGTCGGGCCGCCGAGCTCCCACGGTCCGCGTCGTGACCCGGCTCCGCTCCTGCCCGACCCCGAGCCGGTCCGGGTCCTCGGCACGGAGGCTGCGGGGAAGGTCGACACCGATCTGCTGCGCGTCCTGTACCACCGCCTGGTGCTGGGACGGCGCTTCAACCAGCAGGCCACGACCCTGGCCAGGCAGGGCCGCCTCGCCGTGTACCCGGCGTCCACCGGCCAGGAAGCATGCCAGATCGCCGCGGCCATGGTGCTGCGGGAGTCGGACTGGCTGTTCCCCAGCTACCGCGACACGCTGGCGGTGGTATCGAGGGGCGTGCGCCCGGTGGACGCGCTGACGCTGATGCGCGGGAACGCGCACAGCGGCTACGACCCGCGGGAGCACCGGATCGCGCCGCTGTCGACTCCGCTGGCCACCCAGGCCTGCCATGCGGTGGGCCTGGCCCACGCCGCCCGCCTGCGCGCGGCCTCGGATCCGTGGGCGGCGGAGGACGTCGTGGCGCTTGCCCTGATCGGCGACGGCGGTACCAGCGAGGGCGACTTCCACGAGGCGCTGAACTTCGCCGGGGTGCTGAACGCGCCAGTGGTGTTCCTGGTACAGAACAACGGCTATGCGATTTCGGTGCCGCTGGCCCAGCAGTCCGCGGCACCGACGCTGGCACACAAGGCGGTGGGCCATGGGATCACTGGTCGCCTGGTGGACGGCAACGATGCGCCTGCGGTGCACGGTGTGCTGCGCGCGGCGGTCGAGCACGCGCGGTCGGGTCGCGGCCCGGTGCTGGTCGAGGCGGTCACCTACCGGCTGGAGGCGCACACCAACGCCGACGACGCGACCCGCTACCGCACCTCGGAGGAGGTCGCTGCCTGGCAGGCCCGCGATCCGCTGATGCTGCTGGAGCGGCAGCTGCGCAAGGCCGGTCTCCTCGACGACGCCGGCGTCGCCGCAGTCGCGCAGGCCGCCGAGGAACTCGCCGCCGAGATGCGCGCCCAGTTCGATCGTGCGCCTGATCTCGATCCGGGCTCGCTGTTCACGCACGTCTATGCCCAGCCGACCAGCCAGCTTCGTGAGCAGGCCGCCGAGCTGATGGCCTGGCAGGCCGCGGACGCAGCCAAGAGCGACGACGCACGATGAGCGCCGCGACCATGGTGCAGGCCCTCAACGCCGCGCTGCGCGACTCGCTGCGCGAGGACGCGCGCGTCCACATCCTCGGCGAGGACGTCGGCACCCTCGGCGGCGTCTTCCGAGTCACCGACGGCCTGGCCGCCGAATTCGGCGCGCAACGCTGCCTGGACACCCCCCTGGCCGAGGCAGGCATCCTCGGCACCGCCGTGGGCATGGCCATGTACGGCCTGCGGCCCGTCGTGGAGCTGCAGTTCGACGCCTTCGCCTACCCCGCGTTCGAGCAGCTCGCGTCGCATGTGGCCAAGATACGCAACCGCACGGCCGGGAAGACCACGCTGCCGATCACCATCCGCATCCCGTACGGCGGCGTCGGCGGCGTCGAGCACCACAGCGACTCCAGCGAGGCCTACTACGCGCACACCCCCGGCCTGCACGTCGTCACCCCCGCCACCGTCGCCGACGGCTACGGGCTGCTCCGCTCGGCGATTGCCTCGGACGACCCGGTGGTCTTCCTGGAGCCAAAGCGGCTCTACTGGCCCACGGACGACCGGCCCACGGACGACCGGTCTACGGACGGCTTCTCTCCGGCCGAGGTGCCGCCGATCGGCCGGGCAGTGGTCCGCCGGACCGGTACCTCGGCGACCCTCCTGACCTACGGCCCCTCGCTCCCCGTGTGCCTCCAGACGGCCGCGGCCGCGCGATCGGAGGGCTGGGACCTGGCGGTGGTCGACCTGCGCTCGCTGGTCCCCTTCGACGATGAGACGGTCTGCAAGGCGGTCCGCGCCACCGGGCGCGCCGTTGTGGTCCACGAGGCCGCGGGTTTCGGCGGCGTCGGTGCGGAGATCGCCGCCCGCGTCAGCGAGCGGTGCTTCCACCACCTCGCCGCCCCCGTCCTGCGGGTCACCGGCTTCGACATCCCTTACCCGCCCCCCATGCTCGAACATCACTACCTTCCCAGCGTCGACCGCATCCTCGACGCTGTCGCCCGACTCCAGTGGGAGCAGTAACACCGTGGCCGCGGTACGCGAATTCCCCCTCCCCGACCTCGGCGAGGGCCTGACCTCCGCCGAGGTCGTCCGCTGGCTTGTCGGCGTCGGGGACGTCATCACCGTCGATCAACCCGTAGCCGAGGTCGAGACCGCCAAAGCCGTCGTCGAGGTGCCCTGCCCCTATGCCGGCGTCGTCACCTCCCTCGCGGGCCTGGCCGGTACCAGTGTCCCGGTCGGCACACCACTGATCACCGTGGCCGTCAGCGAGCCGGCAGCAGGGCGAACGGGCTCCGGGAACATCCTCGTCGGCTACGGCACCAGCACGGAACCCCCCCGAGCCCGCCGCCGACGGCGCGTCGGCGCACCCGGGCCGGCACCCGGACCGGCGACGCCACTCGGGCCTTCCGCCCAGACCGTGGTCCAGCCCGTGGTCAAGGTCGTCTCGCCCCTCGTTCGCCGCTTCGCCCGCGAGAACGCCGTCGATCTCCGAAAACTCGTCGGCACCGGCCCGGAGGGGCTGATTCTGCGCAGGGACGTGGAGACCGCCGTCGCCCTACGTTCCGCTCCGGCGCGCCCGGCGGAGACCGACTCGACCGTCGTCCCGCTGGACCCGCTGGCGCGGCGCGCGGCGGAGACGTTCGTGCGCAGCAGGCGCGAGGTGCCGGATGCCACCTGCTGGGTCGACACGGATGCCACCGCACTGCTCGCCGCCAAGGACACCCTCAACGACACTCCCAACGACACCCTCAACACGGGGGGCACCGAGCCCAGAATCGGTCTCCTGGCGATTCTGGCCCGCATCTGCGTCGCCGCACTGGTCCGCTTTCCCGCGCTCAACTCCGCCGTCGTCACCGACGCGGACGGCCGCGCGACCGGCGTGCGCCACCACGCCGCCGTCCACCTGGGATTCGCCGCGCAGACCCCGCGCGGCCTGGTCGTGCCCGTGGTGCACCACGCTCAGGGCCTGACCACCGCTCGACTGGCCGCCGAGATCGCCCGGTTGACCGCCGCCGCCCGCGCGGGCACGCTCACTCCCGCCGAGCTGACCGGCGGCACGTTCACGCTCAACAACTACGGCGTCTTCGGTGTCGACGGCTCCACGCCCATCATCCACCACCCCGAGGCCGCGATGATCGGCATCGGCCGGATCGTCCCCAGGCCCTGGGCGGTGGACGGCGAACTGGCGGTCCGCAGGGTCGTGCAGCTCTCGTTCACCTTTGACCACCGGGTCTGCGACGGCGCCACCGCCGGGTCCTTCCTGCGCTTTGTCGCCGACGCGGTCGAAGACCCCATGGTGCTGCTGCGCCACCTCTGACCACCGCACCTCTGACCACCGCCTTACCAGCAGGCGATGACCGCTGCCC
>NZ_CDWTMG010000049.1:0-24945 GCF_977945845.1 Frankia sp. CcMO1 | reverse complement strand
CCCGGGATTCCCGACCTACGACCAGTACTACTGGCGCAACGTTGAGATCATGAGGGACTGGCTGGAGAAGAACGTCCCCAACGTGCATCCCGTCGGCCGCAACGGCATGCACCGTTACAACAACGCCGACCATTCGATGCTGACCGCGATGCTCACCGTGGGGAACATCCTCGACGGCACCGAGCACGATGTGTGGACTGTCAATGTGGAACAGGAGTACCACGAGGAGAAGGCAATCACCGACTCCGAGACCAGCGCGACAGCAGGAACTGGCCGCGACGCGCCGATCATTCCACGCCGAGACCACAGATCGTTCCTTGCTGCTCCATCCAGCACGAACAGCACGACGAGATCCGGCAGACCTGCGGGCTGACGCAGCCCGTTACCAACGAGAATTAGGCCGGACCATGATCGCTAGTGGGCGAGAGTGACGAGATGGGGTGCGTTGACGGCGCGCCAGCGGGCTTGGGTGGACTCGATCAGCTTGTCTGCCATGGCCAGTCCTGCGGCGCGAGACCTCGGCCCATCGGTGATCTTGGTGATGGGCCTTGGGGAACTTCGCCTTCCGTGCCATCGCCCTACGTGCCGTCGGTATCCGGCTCCCACGGGGCAGGTCACCCCTGGTACCTGAGCGCCCTTCCCGGAACCAGTCCTGGTCCAGACCGTCGCATTGATCGGCAGGCTCCGCCATCCCGCTCGATTCGGTTACGAACAGCACCGGCTGCGCCCGCTACGCCCCGCCCGGCGAGAGCTGTTCAGCTTGACGGAGCTCAAGGCCGTGGCCGATGCCATCACGCTGCTGCAGGAGCAGCCCACCCCGTTCCGACGGAGGCGAAGTTCGCCTTCCCCCGCGATTGGGAGCGTCTGCACGCCGATGCCGGTGGGGCAGTGAGATCCGTCTTCCTCGCGTCGAGCGGGCCGTTCGAACCGCTGGTTTTCTATGGAGTACGGCGACCGGCTCGACTTCGACGATGATCCCGACGACGACTGACCGGAGGTCGGTGTGGTAACGGCGTCGGCGTCGGCTGGGGCGCCGGGCGATCTGGACGTCCTGATACCCACCTGCGGGCGGCCCGCGGCGCTGGCCGTGACGCTCGCCGGCCTGGCAGCGCAGACCGCAACCGGATTCCGCGTCGTCATCTCGGACCAGACACCGGGACCGGCAGCGTGCGACACCCCCGAGGTCCAAGGGGTGCTGCGGCTGCTACGAGCGCGGGGCAGCGCCGTCGAGGTGCACCGGGGGCGGACGTGGCGGGGCCTGGCGGAGCAGCGCCAGTTCCTGCTCGACGCGTCCCGCGGCCGATATGTGTTCTACCTCGACGACGATGTACTCTGCGAGCCGGCCCTCGTGGACCGGCTGCTCGCCGCCATCCGCACCCTGCGCTGCGGTTTCGTCGGCACCCCACCGCAGGGGCTGAGCCACGTCACGGACGTGCGGCCGCACGAGCAGAAACCCTTCGAGACCGTCACTGACGCCGCGGACGTCCGGCCGGAGCGGGTGCGCAAGGGCACTCCCGGCTGGGAACGCTGGCGGTTGCACAACGCGGCGAACCTCACCCACATCACCGCCGGCCTCGCCCGTCGCGGCCGGCTGCCGGCGGGTGGCTGGCTCGCCTACCGGGTGGCTTGGATCGGGGGCTGTGTCCTGTACGACCGGCATGAACTGGTCATGGCGGGCGGGTTCGAATTCTGGCCCAGACTGCCCCCCGACCACCGCGGCGAGGACGTGGTGGCCCAGCTGCGGGTGATGGAGCGGGCCGGCGGGGTCGGCGTGCTGCCGGCGGGCGCCGTCCACCTGGAACTGCCGACGACGCTCCCCAACCGTCGCGTGGATGCCTACACCGAGATCATTGAATCCGACGACCAGGCCGACCAGGCAGGCGGCGGGCGGCTGCCACGACCGCCCTGAGGCTCCGTCGGTGCAGAAGTCACGGCGAGTGACCTGTGCCGGGTCGACCGGTGCCGCTGTGGGCCGTAGGCTGCGGCGGGCCGCGGGCCGTGGGAGACCACGTTGTGCTGGGTGTTTCCGCTTCCGGCGGGCAGCCGCCCCGGCTAGCGTCCAGCGAGTGTGCAGTCGGGCCGGCAGACGGGGCATGACCATGGACGATGACCCGTTCTTCGACTGCCAACGGACGGATCATGGTCATGGGAAGCGGGCGACATCCCGAAGCGCAGGTGCGGCATGGGCGACGAGTCCGATCGACGGCGGTTCCTCCGGCTGGCGGCGGGGGCATCCCTGCCACCCGGGCTGTTCATGGTCCGGAGCGGGCCAGTGACCCCGCGAGTGATCGCGTCCGAGGACGTCCTGAACCACATCGACGTCCGCATCCAGCAGATCACCGGGGCGTACGAGCGGACCCCGATCGGCGCGACGAGCGTGTACCTACGCCGGCATCTGCCGGCCGTCCGCTCCCTGCTCGCCGAGGGCGGGCACCCGACCGCCGTCGACGCCCGCCTGCACCGCGCCGCCGGCCGCCTGGCTGCCCTGTGGGCCACCACCCGCCACGACCTCGGTGACATCCCCGGGGCGACGGCCGCGTTCGCCGAGGCGTTCGGCCACGCCGAGGAGGCGCGGGACCGGGCACTGCAGTGCTGGGTTCGGCTGTGGCAGAGCTCCCTGGCCCGCAAGTCCGGCCGCCTGGCCTCCGCCCTCGCGCTGGCCCGCGCCGCCACGTCCCACGTCGGTGCGGGCTCGCCGGCCGCCAGCCGCGCCGCGGCGATAGAGGCCCGTACCCTGGGCGCGCTCGGTGAACGGGCGGGCGTGCACGAAGCGATCAACCGTGCCTGGCGCATCCAGGGGACGCTGAGCCGCGCGCAGTCGGGCAACCCCGGGTTCTCGATCGACACCCTGCATATGCTGACGCTCGCTGAACTGTCTGCGGCGGCGTACGTTGAACTCGGCCAACCGGACGCGGCCTCGGTCTATACCGACGCCTCGGTGCACCATCTCGACGTCGCCGGGGCGACCGGCCTGCGGTCGATGGCGAGGATCGCCGCGGCTACAGCGGCCCTGCACCGCCACCACGTCGACGAGGCCGAAGCGCTCGTCACCGAGGCACTGGACATCTCCGAGCACCGGCCGAACGCCGTGGTGGTCACGCGGACCCACCGGTTCCTCACGGACGCCCGGCGGATCGCCGGGCGGCGCCAGGGCACGAACAACATCGCCGAACGCCTCGACACCTGGACGTTGCCGACGTAGCCGACGGTGCCGCCGGCGGTCACCCGGCGCAGGTGTCCTGGTAGGGCAGGCCGGGAATGTGAAAGCTCCACGCCGACTGGTCGAGCCCGCCCTGGGCCTCGTGGCAGGCGTATTCGACGACGCCGTTGCGGCGGAACGCGTCGACCGCGGCGAGCCGCCACAGCCGGACGGTGCCATCGTTGCCGCCGGAGGCCAGCGTCCCGCCGTCCGGGGAAAAGGCCAGCGACAGGACGGAGCGGGTGTGCCCGGTCAGCGGCTGCCCGATCTGCCGCGGCGGGGTGACGCTGGTGTCCCAGAGCCATACCCTCCGGCCAGATCCGACCGCGGCCAGGACCTGCCCGTGCGGGGAGAAGGCCACGGCCCGGACCGGTCCGGGGTCGGCGAGAAGGAGGCTGGGCGGCCGGGGCCGATCCGGGGCGGTGACATCCGCCAGCATGATCGATCCGTCCTGGCCGGTGGCTCTGAGGCGCCCGTCCGGGGAGAATGCCTCCCACGGCGTGGGGGGCGCGGCGGCATTCACGCGCTCCCGCGCTTGTGGCCGGTCCGGGTCGGCGATGTCCCACCGCAGCACTGTCCCGTCGACGCCGGTCGCGTCGAGGTTCCGGCCGTCCGGCGAGAACGTCACCGACGTGATCCCGCTGCGCTGGCCGGTGAGGGGCGGGTCGATCCGACGAGGTTGACCCTCCGTCACATCCCACAGCACGACCGTTGCGTTCGCGCCGCCGACGGCCAGGATGCGCCCGTCCGGGGAGAACGTCACCGAGGTGACGGGATCGCCGCGGCTGGCGAGCGCGGTCGGGTCCTCGACGAGAGTCTGCAGCAGGTTCGCCTGGCTGCCGGCCTCACCACCGCTACCGGAGTCGATGTTTTCGGCGGCGATGGCGAGTCGTAACGCGCGCACCCGGTCCGTCGCCCGCGCGACGTTGGCGTTGGCGAGCAGGGTATGAGTGATCAGGGCGTGCCGCGCCCGTTCGGTGGTGCGCTGCGCCCGTTCCGCGGTGAGCTGCGCCTGCCGGGCGGTGAGGGACTGCCAGGTGGCGATCGCGGCACCGGCGACAGTGAAGACGAGGAGCACGGAAAGGACGGTGATGACCTGCCGGCGGCGTTGACGTTCGTGACGTTCCCGGCGGCGGGCCGCCTCGACGCGCGCACGTTCCTGGCGACGGGCTTCCTCGATCCGCTGGTCGCACGCGTCGATGAACCTCCGCCCGGCCGGTTTGAGATGGACCACCGGCTCCTCACCGGCGCGGAAACGCTCATAGGACTGCCACAGCGTCGTGATGGCGGTGGTCAGCCGGTCCTCGTCCCAGAGCGGGCCGTCGTTGTGCTCCCACTCGGCGGCGGCGCGCTCGACCTTGCCCTCACTGAGCAGGGCGGCTTCCCGTTCCCGGATGACGGCATCCAGTGGCTTCCAGGCGGTCAGCAACGCCTCGTGGACGACCCCGACGGCGGTCCCCAGGCTGTCCTGGGGGTGGACAGCAGCCGTTGGTTCACGAAGACCTGGAAGGTTCTCCGCAACGCGTCGGACGGCAGGTCCTTGAGGTCGATGCGTCGGCGGGTCCGCCGACCGGCCTCGTCGAGCGTGGCGAGCTCGGCCAGGCCGACCAGGATCTCCTCCCGGCCCAGCCCGCTCGTCTCCACGGCGTCGTCGAGGACGGCGTCGGCGCGGCGGGCCAGCGCCCCCTGCACGCCACCCAGCTCGTGGTACCGGTCCATCGACAGGGTGCCGCCGCGGGTCTGGTCCTTGGCCAGCTCATGGAGCGTGAACGCCAGCAGCGGCAGTGCCTCGCCGTCCTCGGTGTCCGCGACCATCTTGGCGACCAGCTCCGGCTCCACCTGCAGGCCGGCTACCCGGGCCGGCTCGGTGATGACGACCGGCAGCATGTCCCGGGCCAGCGGGCGGAGGGGGAAGACGTGCAGGTTGACCCCGCCCTGTTCGGGAGGGCCGCTCAGTTCGGGCAGGGCGAAGACCTGGTCCTGGAACTCGGAGCGAAGCGCCATGACCACCCGCACGGGACCGGTGACCCCATGCCGCAACAGGGTCGCCAACCGGGCCCGTTCCTCTTCGTCCGATCGGGTGAACAGCTCCTCGCCCTGATCGATGATCAGTAGCAGCAGTCTGTCCCGCACCGGGCCGGAGCCGGCCGTCAGAAGTTCTTCGGCCAGCCCCATCAGGGCCAGGTCGTCCTCCCTGAGCTGCCGGTCGATGTCGGTGACCGCCCACTGCTGGCCGACGCGCCTCGCAGTCTGGGTCAGGGTGTGGGCGAGCTTGCGGACCGGGTCCCGGCCCGGCCAGAAGGGGTCGGCCACCTCCCAGCCGGGCTCGCCCGCCAGCCGGGCCGGCAAGCCGGCGGTGACCAGCGACGACTTGCCGCACCCGGAGGCACCGACCACCAGTAGCAGACGCTGTTCACCGAGGGAGCGTAGCCGGTGGGTGAGCCGCCGCAGCTCGTTGCCGCGCCCATAGAACACCTTGGCCATGTCCCGGGTGAACGGCCGCAGACCCGGGAACGGGGACCGGTCGTCCGCCCAGCCCAGCCCGCCGGCGGCCTCGACGCGCCGCAGCCCAACGTTCAGGTTGTCGGCCCATCGCGGATTTTCGTGCAGGTGAACGTGCTGCCGGTCCTCCAGGAGCGGGGAGGTGACCGTCGGCTCCACGCGCAGCGGCAGCAACAGGCTGCCGACCTCGTAGGCGATTCCCAGTTCGTAGGCGCACCATGGGGAGGCGTTGTAGGCGTTGGTGATGACACAGACCACGGCGTCGGCGGCTCGCAGCTCGTGGTGCAACCGATCCTTCCACATGTCGCCGGGCTGGACGCCCACCCGGATGTCCTGAGCGAGGAACACCCGGTGGCCAAGAAGGGTCAGCGCCTGATGAACCTCGTCGGCCAGCTCCGCGTCGGCGCCCGCATGGCTGACGAAAACTCGTGCCACCATCGCCCCCGGGATTCGCCGTGCACATCCTCAGGAACATTCTAGGCGCCGACGCCCTCGCCGCCCTTGTCACCGAACGGGTGCGATGAGGGCGACTGTGAAAGCACCGTCCAAACGCCGGGTCGCGTGAAGATTGCCCCGCGGTACGACACGTGTCCATCGCGCTGTCGTAGGACGCGTCGGCTTGTCCGGCGGTCCGGTTGCACGCCTGGGACCACTTCATGGCATGCTCGGTTTCGATGACATGAGGATGTGTCGGCCGCTCGTCCCCCGGGACGGCGGGTCTGGGCACCTTCCGCGGCGTCCATGGGGTATATGGATGGACGCCCGGGCATGTCGTCCCGTAGGCCGGGTTCTCATCGTGGAGGTTTGTTGTGAAGCGTGTCGGAGTAATTGTTCTGTTGGTTGCCCTGATTGGTGGCGGGTTCCTCTTCCGTCGTCAGCGCGGCAAGCAGGACGCGTAGCCTCGCGTCGTCCCCCGGGTCGCGGGAGATCACCCCGACCCGGGCGGCTTGTGACGGTCCGCGACGATCCGGTGTGAACTCGGGGTTGACCCGGAAACGCCGATGTTGCGGCGGGGTGAGCTACCCGATGTCCGAGCATGGCCGACCCTAGACTCCGCCTGTGCATCGGTTTGACGGGCAGACTGCCGATCTCGTCCGCGCGATCTGTGACTTTGCTCGCGTCCGGCTCGGATTCGATCCGGTACCGCTGGACGCGCCATTGTCACGGGACGAGTTGGCGGCAGCGGTGGGATCCACGATCACCGCCGAGGGCATCGGTGGCCGTCGCGTCCTCGAGGTGTTCGACGAGAAGCTGTCCCGCGCCTGCATCTCGACGGATCATCCCCGCAATCTCGCTTTCATCCCGGCCGCCCCGACCAAGGCGGCTGTGTTGTTCGATCTGGTGGTCGGGGCGTCGTCCATCTACGCGGGCAGCTGGATGGAGGGCGCGGGCGCGGTCTTCGCGGAGAACGAGGCGCTGCGATGGCTGTCGGACCTCGCGGGCTTCCCCGCCTGCGCCGGTGGGCTGTTCGTACCGGGGGGCACCGTCGGCAACCTGTCGGCGCTGGCCGCCGCCCGGCATGCCGCCCGGAGTCGGTTGACCGCCGCCGGTCGGCCGATTCCACCGCGATGGCGGTTCGTCTGCGGTGCCGAGGCGCACTCCTCCCTCTACCAGGCCGCCACGGTGCTCGACGCCGAGGTCGTCGTCGTGCCGACGGATGACGCCGGACGGCTGACCGGCCCGCTGTTGGCCGAGGCGTTGGACCGGCTCGCCGAGCAGGGCGGCGCCGAGGCCGTCGACGGCGTGTTCGCGGTGGTGGCGACTGCCGGGACCACTCAGTTCGGCACCGTCGACGACATCCGCGGGGTGGTGGACGTCTGTCAGGCCCGCGGGCTGTGGGTGCATGTGGACGGCGCCTACGGGCTGGCCGCGCTCGCCGCCGCATCGACCCGCTCTCTCTTCGACGGGATCGCCGAGACCGACTCGTTCATCGTCGATCCACACAAGTGGCTGTTCGCGCCGTTCGACGCCTGCGCGCTGGTGTATCGCGATCCGGCGGTGGCCCGGGCGGCGCACGGCCCGCAGCGGGCCGGCTACCTCGAGGTCCTGGATTCGGCGGGGGCCTGGAACCCGTCGGACTATGCCATCGGGCTGTCCCGGCGGGCCCGCGGGCTGCCGTTCTGGTTCTCGCTGGCGACGCATGGCACCTTGGCCTACGGCCAGGCCATTGAGTCCACGCTGGCGACCGCCCGGGCGGCCGTGCTCCAGATCGCCGCGCTGCCTCACCTCGAGCTGGTGCGGGAACCGCAGCTGTCGATCGTGGTGTTCCGTCGGCTGGGTTGGCAGGCCGCGGACTACCGGCGGTGGAGCGAGAACCTGCTGCGGGACGGTTTCGCGTTCGTTCCGCCCACCGTGCACGAGGGCGAGACCGTCGCCCGGTTCGCCATCGTCAACCCGCGGACCACCGTCGACGACATCGGCGCGATCCTCGCCACGATGGCCTGATCCTCGCCACGATGAGCTCCCTCTCCCCGCCGTCCGGTCTTCCCGCCGGTCCGGGGTACGGGGCGTGCCGCCCGGAGCGGCGCGGGTGGGTCCGACCCGTGCCGCCCGCCCGGGCGCGTGGCTCAGTTGCCGACGCTGAACCGCCGGTTGCGGTGCCGCGGCTTCTCGATCTCGTCGAGGGCCGCGACGGCGAGATCCTCCAGGGAGATGCCCGTGTTGCCCTGGGCGTCCACCACCGGCCGGTCATTGCCGGTGCGGTACCCTCCCCGGGGCTTTCCCTGGCCCACGTTCTGCGGCGGCGGGGTGATGGCGGCCCACCGTACGTTCCGGGCGCCGCGGTAGACGTCGAGCGCGTCGGCCTGGTCAAGAGCGTCCTTGCGCTCGGCGGCCGGGAAGCCCGGGGTGTCCACGAGACGCTGACCGTTCTCGTCCTCCAGGGTCCCCCCGCTGGAGACGTGGAGGATGCTCGGCGCCGGCTCGCCGATGCGCGGCAGGACGTCAACGAGCGTGCGGGCAGCGTTCGCGTGCACCGGGCGGTCCGCGCCGCCGATCGCCACGATGACGGCGTCCGCATCCTGCGCCAGCCGCTGAACGGAATCGCGGGACGTGACGTCGCCGACCACGCCGTTCGCTTTCTTGGGAAGTTTCTTCACCCGGGCCGCGTCGAGCTCGACACCGGTGACCGCATGCCCCCGTCGAATCGCCTCGTCGGTGATACGGCGCCCGATCTGACCACCGGCACCAAAAATAACGATTCTCGCCATGCCATTGCCTCCGACTCGCCGGTCGTGCAGCTGATGGAAACGCCCGCGGGTATCCATCCGCGGGCGTCATGGTCAGTAGTGAATTACTTTCCGCGTTTACTATTTCACGCTCCGCGGCGACTGCAAGTCGACGTCTGCCCGGGCTTGATCCTCCGGGACCGCTGTGCGGGCCCAGCCAGCCGCTGCTCGAGCCGGCGTTCCAGGTGCGGGAGGAGCCGGGTGCGGGAGCATCGTGGCTGGTTGGTCGGCTGGGCAGCACGCGGATGCTGGGCAGCACGCGAATAGCGAGACGTACCGATAGGGCGGTGGAGGTGGGATTTGAACCCACGGAGGGGTTGCCCCCTCACACGCTTTCGAGGCGTGCGCCCTCGGCCACTAGGCGACTCCACCGTGGATTAGCCTACCGGACGTCGCGAGAGTCCGGTTCGCCGGGGTGTGTAGGGGTCCGACGGCGCCGAGACGGCACCCCGTCGTCCCGTCGTCCCGAACCGGGCGAGCGTGGCGGCGGTGTGCCGGCTAGCGCCCCGCCGGGCGTCGGCGCGCGGCGAAGAACTCCGCCAGGAGCGCGCCGCACTCGCCGGCGCGAATCCCGGCAACCACCTCGGGTCGATGATTGAGCCGCCGGTCCCGCACCACGTCCCAGAGCGAGCCGACCGCCCCGGCCTTCTCGTCGACCGCACCGTAGACGAGGCGGTCCACCCGGGCGAGCACGAGGGCCCCCGCGCACATGGTGCAGGGCTCCAGCGTGACCACGAGGGTGGCTCCCGGTAGCCGCCAGGAACCCGTCCGGCGCGCGGCCGCCCGCAGGGCGATCATTTCGGCGTGGGCGGTGGGATCGGCGCCGCGTTCCCGCTCGTTGTGCCCGAGTCCGAGCACCGTGCCGTCCTCGGTCACCACCAGGGCACCCACCGGGACATCGGCGTGGTCCGGGGCCAGGCGGGCCTCGCGCAGGGCGAGCCCCATCGCCTCGTGGAAGCGGTCTGGTCCGGGCGGACCGCTCAGCCGGGCGGGAGCGCCCGCCCGGGGGTACTCGTCGGGATCGGTCATCCCGGATCAGCCGGACCGGTGAGCTCAGCCACGTGCGTCGTCGAGGATCTCCCCCGCCCCGGCCCGTTCGCTGAGCGCGCTGATCACATCGCTCGGCAGCATCCCCTCCTCGCCGATCAGTTCCAACAACGCCTCCGCGGGGGTGCCCAGATCGCCGAGTAGATCGAGATCGCCCACGGGGGCGGCATGGGCGACGGCGGACGCGTCATCCTCGTCGTCCGCGGTGATCAGCCCCGCCATCGAGGGCAGCGCGTCGGCGAACAGGCGTTCGGCGAGATCGGAGGTCACCAGGACCCGGCGATCAGAGAGGAAGACCTGCGGATCCGGGTCGTCGGGACGCACGCAGACCACCGCGAGGTACTCGTCGTCCTCCTCGATGAAGGCGATGACGGGGCCGTCACCCAGATCCCGCATCATGTCGGTGAGGGCGTCGAGGTCGTCGGCGTCGGTCGGGTCGAGATCGTGCACCGACCAGTGGCCGTGTACCTGCGTGATCGCGATTGCCTTCGTGGTCACTGTGCGCCCTCACGTCCCTTCTGCAACCGCGCGGCGGACCCGGGCCGGCCGTGCCGGCCGTGCCGGTCCGGAATGCCCGCCCGGCGCGGCCCCCGGTGGCCGAACCGGCGCACCCGCGCCGACCAGCCGTGTTCCACCTGTGATTCTCACCTGTGGGGGCGGCCGTGGGTATTCCGGTTCACCCCGTCGGGTGAGTTCTACCGCGATGCCGCGTCGATTCCGCCACGGTGGTCCGGTCGACACCTTCCCTGACGGATTATGGGTAACGCCAGCTCACGTGAGGTAATGTCCGGCCGGAACAAACCCCCGTCCGGGGGCGCTACCGGGTGGTACCGGGCCGATGACCGGGGACTGGACCGGGATCTATCGGAACGGAAGACGGGGCGGGCTTCGCCGCCCGGTGCCGTCGTGGCACTGTAGAAACCGCGATGACGACATCAATCCCCCGCCGGTTCACCGCCAGGACCCAGGCCGCGCTCGCCGTTGAACGTCTGGCGGCCGAGGCGTCACGCCGGCTCGGCCGTGGTTCCGGCGAGATGATCGGTGGCAAGCTCGCGCTGCGGGTGTCCCCGGGGGCGCTCGCAGAGGTCGGCTCCCACCGGATGACCGCCTGCGTGTCGGGCACCAACGGCAAGACCACCACCACGCGGCTGCTTGCCCGGGCCCTGGGCACCCTGGGGCCGGTCAAGTCGAACAGCGGCGGGGCGAACATGGCGCCCGGGGTGCTGGCCGCGCTGTCCCGGCCGCCGTTCGACGCGGCGGCGGCTCTCGAGGTGGACGAGATCTGGCTGCCGAAGGTGGCCAGGGAGATCTCGCCGCGGGTGGTCCTGCTGCTGAACATCAGCCGCGACCAGCTCGACCGGTCCAACGAGACGCGGCGCATCGCCGCCATGTGGCGTGAGCTCGGTTCGGAGCTGCGCGACACGACGGTGGTCGCGAACGTCGATGATCCCCTGGTGGCCTGGGCTGCGGCGGGCTGGCACCGGCAGGTCTGGGTGTCGGCGGGGCAGAACTGGACGGCGGACGCGATGGTCTGCCCGCAGTGCGCCCGGCTGCTGTACCGCAACAGCAGTGGCTGGTGGTCCGAGTGCGGGCTGGCCAGGCCCGAGCCGATCGTCGCGGTCACCGGCTCCCGGGAACTGCTCTGGTACGGCCGCACCATCGCGGCCCGGCTCGATCTGCCCGGACGGGTGAACCTCGGTAACGCGGCGATGGCCGCCGCCGCGGCCCGGGAGTTCGGCGTCGAGATCGAGGATGCGCTTGCGGCCATGACCGGCCTGGGCGATGTGCAGGGTCGCTATCAGGAGGTGGCGCTCGGCGAGGAGGGCCACCGAGGCCGGCTGCTGCTGGCGAAGAACCCCGCCGGCTGGGTGGAGATGATGGAGCTGTTGGCGGACGCGCCGCCGCGGCCTGTCGTCATCGACTTCAACTCCCAGACCGCTGACGGGCGGGATCCGTCCTGGATCTGGGACGTGCCGTTCGAACGGCTCGCCGGCCGGCAGGTGCTGGTCACCGGGGAGCGTAAGGAGGACATGAGCGTGCGGCTGGCCTATGCGGAGGTGCCGCACAGCGTGTATGCCAGCGCGGAGGACGCGGCCCTGGCCGCCAACGAGAAGGTGGTCGACGTCGTCGCCAACTACACGGCGTTTCGCGATCTGCTGGTGAGGTCCACGCGGTGAGGTCCACGCGGCAAGGTTGTGTACGCGGCGAGGTTGGTGACGCAATGAGGGGATCCACGCGATGACGGGCGGCTCGGTAACCAGGATCGCGCTGATCTACCCCGAGCTGCTCGGTACCTACGGTGATGGCGGTAACGCGATCGTGCTGTCCCAGCGCCTGCGCTGGCGTGGTCTGCCGGTCGAGGTGGTGAACGTTCCCGCGGGGTCGGCGGTGCCCGAGAGCTGTGATATCTACCTGCTCGGCGGGGGTGAGGACGCACCGCAGGTCCTCGCGGCGGACGGCATCCGGCAGAACCGGGCGATCCGGCGAGCGGTGAGCTCGGGAGCCGCGGTGCTCGCCGTGTGTGCCGGCTACCAGGTGATCGGCGCGACCTTCCCGTCCGGTGGGGAGATCCACGAGGGGCTGAATCTCGTCGGCGTGGAGACCCGTCGCTCCTTCGGCCCGTCGGACGCGCCGCCGCCGCGCGCGGTCGGGGACATCGTGGTGGAACCGGACGCACGGCTCGGCCTGCCCACCCTGTACGGGTATGAGAATCACGCCGGGCGGACGAGGCGGTTGCCCGGCGCGAACGGCATCCCGCTCGGTACGGTCCGGCTTGGGACCGGTGACGGTGACGGCGGAACGGACGGCATTGTGGATGGCCGGGTCATCGGCACCTACCTGCACGGGCCGGTGCTCGCGCAGAACCCCGCCCTCGCCGATCTCCTGCTGAGCTGGGTCCACGGTCCGCTGCCGCCGTTGGGCGCGCCCCGCGAGGTGGAGGTGCTGCGCCAGGCCCGGCGCCGCGCGTTGGCCGTCACCTGACGCGTCCCCTGGCGTTTTTTTTGGGGGGGCAAAGTTTGGGGGGACAAGGCGGACAGACCTGGTCTGACTCAGGTCTTGTCGTCATCTGCTACCAGGTTTGCGGCGTTTCCCGGCCGGCGGTGTGGTTCGGTTGGATCGTGGTGTCGAATCCCCTCGCCGGATGGTGGGGCAAAAACAAGAGAACCGTGCTCATCGTCGGTGTCGTGATCGTGGTTGCCTGGGGCTACCTTGGGACCCGTGACCGCCCGAGGACCCAGCGGGTCAGCCTGCCCGGCGACTACGCGTCGGCGGGCCGTGAGCTGCTCGTCCAGGCCCCGTCCGATCCCGCCAACCCGCTTCCGCTGGTGTTGATCCTGCACGATGACAACGCGGACGCGAAGTCACTCGACCGGCAGAGTGACGCCGGCAAGCTCGCGAACTCCTGCGACTTCGCGGTGGCCTTCCCGGAAGCCGTCCGTGGGCGGCACGTGGCGGATCGACGGACCCGAGGGGGCGGACGTGCGCTATCTGCGCGACGTGGTCCGCTTCGTCTCCACGGAACGGACCAAGGTGGATCCGGACCGGGTCTACGTGTGGGGGATCGGCGAGGGTGCCCGGCTGGCCCTGGCCGCTGCCTGCGCCCCGGGTAAGCCGGAATTCGCCGCGGTCGGCGTCGTCGGGCAGTTCGACCCGGAGCCCGGGCCGAACTGCCAGGACCGTGTCCCGGAGGGCCGGGCCCCGGAGGCCTCCTGGGATCCGGAAGGTCAGCGAGGCCCTGTGGAAGTTCTCGTCCGGTCACCGGCTGGGGGCCTGACCGCGGCGCCCGCGAGCGGGCCGGGCTGTTTCCCGCACCGGGCAGAGACTGAAGGCTGAAGTCCGCCGATGCCGCCGGGAGGGGGTAGCGGCATCGGCGAACCTGGTCGGCCGGGGGTCCGAGGCCCGCCGGCCTTCCCGTGCGGATGGGGGGGATCCGAGGGAAGGCCGGCGGAATCGGGGGCCTTCCGGCCGGACGGACGTCAGATGGGGGGGAGATCTGACGTCCGTCCCACCGGAAGGAGGGCCCGTCCGGATAGCTGGAAAGGAACCATGTAGGCGGGTTGTCGGGCGGTGACAGGGCCCGCTTGCTGGTCTGTCCGCGGCTTCGCCGGTGGGTGGGAGTCCCGGGCTCGGCTTTCACGGCTTCGGGTCGGTGCCCGGAGGGGAGGCCCGGTAGCCGGCCGCTGGTGGACCGGCAGGGCTCGTGCGGTCCGCCAGCCGCGAAGGCGATCCACCGGAGCCGGATGAGCCGTTGCGTCGGCATGAGGGCGGTGCGCCGGCTCCGACCGGCTGCTAGAGGATCCGACCGACGTAGTAGGAGGTGGTATAGATCTTCTTGAGCGACATGACGTCGCCGGTGCGCGGCGCCACCCACATCATGCCGTCACCCGCGTAGATGCCGGCGTGGTAGATGTTCCCGGGTGTCCCGAAGAAGATCAGGTCGCCGGGCTGCTTGTTGTATTGCGACACCCGGGTGGCGGCGGCGAACTGGGCGTCGGTCGTCCGCGGCACGCTCCTGCCGAGTTGCTTGAAGATGTACTGGATGAGGCCGGAGCAGTCGAACGAGCTCGGGCCCTCCGCACCGTAGACGTAGGGCTTGCCGGCCTGCAGGGAGGCCAGGTAGACGGCCTTCTCCCCGAGGGAGCTCGACGGGACCGGAACCGACGTCTGGCCCGCGGCGTCCCCTGTCGCAAGGAGATCCGACCAGGCGGCGTTGCGGACGGGCTGGGGGATGGGTGCCGGCCGTACGCGCAGGGTGGCATCGTTCGCCGAGCGGGCGGACTGCAGGGCGTCCGTGCCGTCGAAGACCGCGGTGACGTTCGTGGTGGTGAGCACCCGGGCCGTGTAGGAAGTGTAGCCTTGGGCGTTAGTGTAAAGGTGCTTGAAGGTGGCCCACCCGGTGGGGAGCTTCACTTGCACCTTGACCAGCTGGTTCGCCAGTGGTTCGTGGGTCTGCTCGTTGTAGAGCGAAAAGCCGATGTCGATCGGCTGGTCCGCGTTGACGGTCACCTCGGGGTTGGTCACCCGGAGACCGACCTGAACCTTGCCGGTCAAGGGCGGGACGTTGACACCGCCCGCCGAGCCGAGCAGGGAGGTGGAGCCGTGGGTGCTGACCGCCGCCGCCGCGATGCTGCCGCCCAGGGCGGCATGGGAGCCGATCTGCGCGGCGAGGATGATCGGAGCGGTGTTCGGCTGCTCGTCCTTCGCTGCGTCGGCGTTGATGTCGGTGGCGCAGCCGGCGAGAGCCACTCCGGAGACCGCGACGGTCCCGGTGGTCACGGCGGCGAAGGCGCGGGCCCGGGCCCGGCTGCGGGCGGCCGGGGGCGCGGAGGGTGCGCGATGACGGCCGCGACCGGCGCCTCGCGTTTCTTCGTCGAGCTGCACGCTTTGCGCGGACAACGGTGTATTCCTTCCCGTACGCCTGCGAAGTGAGCTGTCGGGTTCGGGCTGGGCTGCCCGGCTCTCGCGTGACCTTCACGCGTCGAGCTTCACCCCTAGGTCGATACCGCGGATCGGTGCCGGCCGGTGGAGGTGGGTCCCCCGCTCCTGCCCCTGATGACGACTCGGAGGGGACACCGGGGCCGGGGGCAGGACTCGGCGTTCGGCCCGGTGTTGTCGTGACGTCGGCGTGAGACTAGTCCACTTGGACGGGGTGGGTAAACACTAGTCCTTCCCAACTACGGCGAGTGTGCGTTGAAGTTCCCGTCGCGCGACGTCGGCGGCCCGCTCGGCCGGCCGGCCGGGCTGACCGGGCGGGCCGAAGGCCCTTCGCACCCCGGTTGTCCTGCTGGTTTTTCGCTGCGTAGGGGGCCCGTGGCGGCGGCCGGTCCGGGTGAGAAGCGGGCGGGCGGGTAGCCCTCCCTCGGCCCGTGGGCGACTTTTGACTACTTAAAGTAGTTGACGGGCGAGGTCGGGCGTGCACCCCCCTCAGCGGGACCGGGAGCTGCGGCGGGTGAGGAATCCCGCCGCATCGAGCACCTGGAGCTCGACCGCGAGCTCGTGGACCTCACGGGGCAGCGAGCGATGGTGCGCCAGCGCCTCGACCGCGGCGCGGGCGTGGCCGGCGAGCTCGTCGAGGGCGTGCTGGCGCTGGCGCATCCGAGCCCGCTCCTCCTGGATGGTCCGGACCGTGTCCTCCTGCCACCGGCGGGTCCGGATGAGATGCTCGCTGGCGTCGGCGGCCTGCCGCTCGGCATCCTCCAGCCGGTTGAGGAGCGCGTCGAGGGCCTCCAGCCGGCCGGCGAGCTCCGCGATGAGATCGTCCCGATCAGGCAGGATGGCTGTTTTATGACTCTTGGGGTCAGACGAGGTCATGGAGTCCCCTGACGGGTGGGGGGATCGGCGGGGACCGCACCGAGCGGCTGGCACGAGACCCGGTTGCTCCGACACGGTTGGTAACGGTAACCGACGTGGCGGGCCAGGGGTAACCCATCGTACGGATACGTCGCGTCAGCCAACTGATAGTAAAAAGGGACTATGGATCTGCCGTCATTGTCGTGGTCCCTGCGCGCATAGCATGCAGGTCGGTGTCAGAGCCAGCCGTTGCGCTTGAACGCACGGTAGAGGAACAGGCAGATCGTCGTAATGACGGCCAGGATGGCCGGGTAGCCCCACGTCTGACGAAGCTCCGGCATGTGGTCGAAGTTCATCCCGTAGATCCCGGCGACGGCGGTCGGGACGGCGCCGATCGCCACCCAGGCACTGATCCGTCGCATGTCCTCGTTCTGTGCGATCGTCACCTGCGTCAGCGTCGCCTGGAGCACGGAGGAAAGCAGCTCGTCGAAGTGAGCTATACGCTCGCTGACCTGCTCGAGGTGGTCGGCGACGTCCCGGAAGTAACGGCGCATCGCCACGTCGACCATCGTGGGGGCGTCCGTGGTGATGGTACGCAACGGGCCCGCGAGCGGCAGCACCGCGTGCTTGAGCTCCAGAAGCTCGCGTTTCATCTGGTAGGCGCTTTCCGTCGACGGCTTCTGATCCCGATGGAAGACCCCCGCCTCGATCTGGTCGACGTCGGCCTGGATGCTTTCCACGGTGCGGATGTAGTCATCCACAATGCTGTCGCAGATGGCGTGCAGCACGGCCGTCGGGCCGTGCCGGAGCATCTCCGGGTTGGCCTCCAGCCGGCCGCGCAGCTTCGTCATCTCCCCGTGCCTGCCGTGCCGCACGGTCACGACGAAGTCCTCGCCGAGGAAGATCATGATTTCGCCGGTGGTGACTACCTCGGAGGTGCTCGTCATCTGGGTGTGCTCCACGTAACTGGTCGTCTTGAGCACCATGAACAGGTGGTTCTCGTATTGCTCGAGCTTGGGGCGCTGGTGGCCGGTGACCGCGTCCTCCACCGCGAGCTTGTCCAGCCTGTACTCCTCGGCGATCGCGGTGAGCTGCTCGTAGCTCGGCTCGAACAGGCCGAGCCAGGCGAACCCGCTGCGTTCGGACCGCGCCAACCGCAGCGCGTCGGCCTGGTCGATGTCCGTGGTGATCCGCCGGCCATGGCTGTACACGCCGCAGGCCATGACGCGCCCGTCCGGCGTCCGCGGTAGTCCGGGGCGGGGCACCTGGCGTCGTTTGCGACCCACCCGGACCAGGGAGACCGGACGGGTCAGCGCGCCGGCGAGCTTATGGGCGTTGGCCGACGCCTGCTCCAGGGCGTCCCCCAGCACCTCCCGGACGGGATGCTGGCTGCCGTGGTCGCCGCCGTCCGGGTGCGCGCCGTCATCGTCGCGTCCCCGGCTCTCGCGTACCGTCTCGTCGCGTACTCTTTCGCCCGGCACCGCATCGTCCCGCATCATTGCCTCCTTCCCTGCCGCCGATCCATGTCCATGTCCACCTGTCGGCATTTCCCACGACCTTCCCGCTGGTGAACCTTCATGGTGACAAGTCGGTGCCGGCCGTCCGGAGGCGATCCGGGCTTCACCGTGGACGCGGATGCCTGGCGACTGTGCCGGCGGGGTGCCACGCGAAGGGTGAGACACACGTCCGGCGTATGGGATACCTCACAGGGAGGATCGAGTGATCGGGATCGAGGTACGCACGCTTCGGGTGTTCGCCGACGAGACGGGCGCCGGCGGCAGTCTGCTCGCCGTGGTGCTGGACGCCGCGAAGTTGCTGCCCGACGCGCGGGAGCGGTCCGTCGTCGCGCGCCGACTAGGCTGCCCCGCCACGGTCTTCGTCGACGACCCGGAGCTGGCGGAGCTGGCCACCTTCACGCCCGCCGGGGAGCTGCCCATGGCGGGACACGCCCTGGTAGGGTCGGCCTGGCTGTTGGGTCGGCTGCTCGGTGGCCATCCGGAGATCCTCCGCCCGGCCGGCGGCGAGGCGGTCAGCTGGCAGGAGCAGGGCCGGGTCTGGGTCCGCAGCGCCTTGGCCGCCGTGCCTTACTGGTGGCATGAGATGCTTGCGGACCCGTGCCAAGTCGACGCGCTCGACCTGCCCCGTCCACCCGGCGAGGACCTGACCCAGCTCTGGGCGTGGGAGGATGAGCCGGGCGGGGTCGTGCGGGCCCGGGCCTTCGCCAGCAGGCACGGCGTCACCGAGGACGAGGCCTGCGGGTCGGCTTCCATGCGACTGGCCGCGCTGCTCGGGCGGCGGCTCACCATCCGGCACGGTACCGGTTCGATTGTGCTCGCGCAGCCGGGTCCGCCCGGCCACGCCGACATCGGCGGCCTGGTGGTCGAGGATGAGACGCGGTTCCTCGCCGATCTCGACGAGTTCCTCGCCCGGTGACGGTGCCGTCCGGCGGAGCCACGGCCGGACACCACAGGGACCAAGTCTGAGAGTCAGGTGCCGAGCGAGGCGACTGGCACCTTTTGTGGGTACCGGGTTACGGCTGCGTGGTGGCTGCCGAGATGCGGACCGGGTCGGATAGGCGTAGCTTTGGCTTCCGGTAGCTCTCCGCTGGGTATCTGCCCATGGGCTGCGAGGTGGTCATGGCCGAGACGTTGGCGACCTTGGTGGAGGCCGCGCATCAGGACGCCGTCCGTCTGATCGAGCTCTCGCGCAGCGCCGACGCCCACGGTGACGTGGGTGGTCCGTCGACCGACCCGCGGCAGGCGCTGCATGCCAGCGACGCGGCCGTGGCCGCCGTCTCCGCACACCTGAGCGCGATGGAGTCGGTGGTCTACCCGGAGATGGCCCGCCGGGTCGTGGGTGGCCGGGCGCGGGTGGCGGACCTGGGCCGCTTGGCGCGGCGCTGCTCCTCGGTGATGCGCGGCATTGAACAGTACGTCCAGGGGGACCTCAACCGGCCCGCGGAGCCGGTCGCGAACTTGCGCCGGGATCTGGCCGCGTTGATGGTCGAACATGCGACGCTGGAGGACGAACTTCTGCGTGAGCTGATGGCCGAGCTGTCCGACGACGAGCGCCGGGATCTCCTCGACCGCTTCTCCGATGCGATGCGCCACGCTCCGACCCGACCGCATCCGCACCTCCTGCACAGCAGGCTGTTCGGTGGAAGCCTGGCGGCCCGCCTGACGGGCTACTGGGATCACCTGCTCGACGTGATGGACGCTCGGGAGGTACCCGGCGCGCCGGTGCGGGCCCCGGTGCCCGCCGGGCTGTGGGGCTGGTACCTGCTGGGCCGTCCCACGGCGCCGGTTCCGGGTGAGACCCCGCCAGGGAGGGAGGGCGCGCAGGGCCGCGCTGCCGGCAGCCACACCGATGCTGATAGCCACACCGCCGCCCGTTGATCTGTCCTGGCGGCTGCCGTCGTTCCCGTGGGCCCACCATGTCTTTCTGAGCCCGGTTTTCCTGAGCCCGTCGCGCTCCGTCTTCCTGGCTGGTCTTCTTGGCCGCGGTCCACTCCGGTTCGGCGTTCCGATGCGCACGGGCGCTGTGGTCGTGCCATGCTTCGGGTCCGGGTTGGGCCGGTATGGCCTCGTGTCGTGCAATGCCGAGGAGATGTGTCAGGGACCGAGAGCAACGCGATGCGGGCGCCGAACGCTGATCCTGTGGAAGTGATCTGGCCTGTGCTGTTGGTCGAGGACGATGATGCCGACGCCTATCTGGTGTCCGAGCTCCTCGACGAGGCCTCCGCTCCGGTCGAGCTGACCCGGGTGCGCACGGTGGCCGAAGCCGCCCGTCGCAGCGAGCACGTCGCGTGCGTGCTGCTGGATCTAGGGCTGCCGGACAGCGAGGGCCTGTCGGCGCTGCGCCGGTTGCTCACGGTCGAGGCGGGAGCGCCGGTCGTGGTGCTCACCGGTCTGGTTGACGAGTACCGGGGGGCGCAGGCGGTCGCCGCGGGCGCGCAAGACTACCTCGTCAAGGGCCAGGTCGACGGGCGGGACCTGGTCCGGGCCGTCCGGTACGCGATCGAGCGCAAGCGGGCCGACACCGCCGCGCAGGCGCTGCGGGAGTCGGAGCTGCTGGCGGACGAGCGGGCCCGCCTCGAACGCGGCCTGTTACCCCGGCCGCTCATCGACGACGGCCGGTTGCACCACGACGCCCGGTACCGCCCCGGCCGGCAGCAGTCCCTGCTCGGCGGGGACTTCTACGACATGGTGTCCACCGCGGACGGCACGCTCCACGTCCTGCTCGGCGACGTCTGCGGGCACGGCCCGGACGAGGCAGCGCTCGGGGTGAGCCTGCGGATCGCGTGGCGCACGTTGGTCCTTGCCGGTGTTCCGGAACCCGACCGGCTCGGGTATCTCCAACGCGTGCTGGTGAGCGAGCGGGAACAGGACGAGATCTTTGCGACGGTGTGCACCCTCGCGATCGCTCCCGACCGGGCCTCGGCGCGGATGCGGCTGGCCGGTCATCCGCCGCCGGCGCTGTTGCATCCGCGGCTGTCGGCGCTGCCGGGCGACGTCGTCGGCCCGGCTCTCGGCATCGTCGACAACGACCTCTCCGAGGAGGTGCGGATCGAGCTCGGGCCGCACTGGGCGCTCCTGCTCGCCACGGACGGCCTGCTGGAGGGGCGGGAGGGACCGGGCGGGGAACCGTTGGGCTGGGAGGGCGTGCTGCCCGAGATCGCCAAACTCTGGCCCGCTGACAACCCCGACGGGCTGCTCGACGACCTGATCGACCGGGTGGAGGCGCGCAATGGCGGCCCGCTGACCGACGACGTCGCACTCCTGCTGCTGATCTGGGGTGCCGGCTGATGCCGGAGCGCACCCACCCGAACGTTACCGATGAGGGAGCGGGCGACGCGGGGCTGAGCGGGGCGGTGGAGCGGGGCCGGGTCGGGCCCGTCTGGCGCCTACGCCGTCGACTTGAGGTGACCTACATGGTGGCGGCGATGGTGCTGATGATCGTCGCTGGTCTTGTCGTCTCGTCGTTGGTCCGGCTCGACGACGCCCTGCACACGCGCAGCGACGTCCTCACCCCGGCTCTGCTGAGCTCCACCGAGCTGGTCTCCAGCCTGGTCGACCAGGAGACCGGGATGCGGGGCTACCTGCTCCAGGGCAGCGAGGACTTCCTGGAGCCCTACAACGAAGGGCGCAGGGCCGAGCGTAGGCTGCTCGCGGACCTGCACCGACGGCTTGTGGAGCGCCCCGTCCTGCTGGCGAGGCTCGCCGTGCTGGAGGACCGGATCCGGGCCTGGCACGGCGACTACGCCGATCCGGCCATCAACGCGGTGCGGGTGGGCGGTCCCGCCGCGGCCCGCCTGTTGTCACCGGAGTTCGGCAAGACCCGCTTCGAGGCGGTCCGCGCCGCGGCCGGGGACCTCGAGGCGGACCTGCGGGCCAAGGAGGTCCGGGCTCGCCAGCACGTCACGGCGGCGCTCCGTTTCCTGATCTTCGCGCTGGTGACCGGCGCGGCTGTCATGGCCATACTCCTGGCGGTCATCGCGCGGGCGTTACGGTCCTGGGTCACCCGTCCGCTCGAACGGGTGGGCGACGATGCGCGGACCGTCGCCTCCGGACATCTCGATCACGTGGTCGAGCCGACCGGTCCCCCGGACATCGCCTCGCTCGCCGCCGACGTGGAGTCGATGCGACGCCAGCTGATCGGGGAGCTCGGGGTCGCGCGGGCGGCGCGGTCCGCGGTGGAGGCGCAGGCCGAGGTGCTGCGGCGCTCCAATCGTGACCTGGAGCAGTTCGCCTATGTCGCCTCGCACGACCTGCAGGAGCCGCTGCGGAAGGTGGCGAGTTTCTGCCAGCTCCTGGAGCGACGCTACGGTGACAAGCTCGACGAGCGGGGCATCCAGTACATCGCTTTCGCGGTGGACGGCGCGAAGCGGATGCAGCAGCTCATCAACGATCTGCTGGCCTTCTCCCGGGTCGGACGGACTACCGACGGTTTCGTCGATGTGCCCCTGGGTGAGATCTTTGAACGGGCGACGGGGGCGCTGTCCATCGCGATCGAGAGCGCCCAGGCCGAGGTCACCGCGGATGATCTGCCGGTCGTGCGCGGGGACCCCGTCCTGCTCACCCAGCTGTTCGCGAACCTGATCGGGAACGCGCTGAAGTTCCGGGCCGAGACGGTTCCCGCCGTGCATGTCGGTGTCGTCGACCGGGCGGACGAGTGGGAGCTGTACTGCGCCGACAACGGGATCGGAATCGATCCGGAGTACGCTGAGAAGATTTTCGTGATCTTTCAGCGGCTGCACGGCCGGGATGTCTACGAGGGCACGGGCATCGGGCTGGCGTTGTGTCGCAAGATCGTCGAGTTCCACGGCGGCCGGATCTGGCTGGACGGCGCGGTGAAGGACGGAACCACCTTCCGGTTCACCTTCCCTAACCGGAGACTTCCAACGGCCGGAGACCCGCCATGAGTCGCCTCATCGCCTAGAGTGCCGCACATGATGGGGTCAGGAGCGGTTCTCACCCGGCGAGGAGCCCGGGCGCAGCGGCGGGAGCTCGCGGACCTGCTGGCCGAGCGTGGCCCGGCGGCGTCCACCCTCTGCGCCGGATGGACAAACCATGATCTGGTGGCGCACCTGGTCACCCGCGAGCGGGTGCCGTGGGCCGCTCCCGGGCTCATCGTCGGTCGGCTGCACGGCATCACGGAACGGGCCGAGCGAGCCACCATGCGGGCCCACACCTTTCCCGAGCTGGTCGAGACGTTCCGTGCCGGGCCGCCGTGGTGGCAGCCGACCCGCATCGGCCTGATCGACGATGCCACGAACCTGGTCGAGTTCTTCGTGCACGCCGAGGACATCCGCCGCGCCGCCCCCGGCTGGGAGCCTCGCGAGCTTGACACCAGGAGCCGTGACGCGATGTGGACCGCTCTGTTGCTGATCGGGTTCGCCGGGTTCCGGCGAGCCGGTCTGGGTGTCGTGGCGGAGCGTACGGACGCTCCTGGCCGGCGCACCCTGCACGGCGGCGAGCCGGTGGTGGAGATCGTCGGGCCGCCTGAGGAGATCGTGCTGTACGCGTTCGGGCGGGGCCAGGTCGCCCGGGTCGAGCTGCGCGGTTCCGACGCCGACATCGAGCGGTTCCGCGCGGCTCCCACCGGTCTCTAGCTCCCGGCAGCTCCGATCTGGGTGTGATCTGGGTGTGATCCGGTCGGAGCCGTGCCGCCATCGGGGCGGGGCGCTACCAGAGCGAGGCGTAGGTGGCCGCGCCAGCGGGATGCTCTGTCGGGTTCACCAGGGAGGAGTGCACGTTCCCGGGCTCCGAGTCGTTGAAGTACGTCTCGTAGGCGAGGATGTCGCGGTTCGCGGCGAACGTCTGGTACATGTTGCGGATGTACACTGGGTTGTCGCCGCCGGCCCGGCCGGCGCGGCCCGCCCCGGTGTCACTCTTTCCGACGAGTCCCCATTCCGGGACCGAGAACTGCTTGCCGTGTTGGCGGGCGAACGCGATTGTCGAGCAGAGCCCGGTTTCGGCGTGGCACTGACTGGCGAAGGCAGCGTCGTCCGTGCTCGCCGGCCATTGGTCGTAGCTGTCGATGCCGATGATGTCGACGTACTGGTCACCGGGGTAGACGACCCAGGCCCCGCTGCTGTGCGCATTCAGCGTCCAGTCGATGCGGGCCTGCGGATCCGTCGAGCGGATCGCGCTGACGACCTGGCGGAAGCAGTTCACCCAGGTGGTGGGGTTTGTCTTGGAGACCGACCACGGGAACCAGTCGCCGTTGAACTCCCAGGCGAGCCGGATGATGCTCGCCGGGCGGCCCTTCGCCACCAGCCACCGGCCGAAGTCCGCCCAGTGGCCGTTGTAGGCGCCGCTCGCGCAGGAGTTCATGTCCCCACCGCCCGTCGGGTAGAAGGGCTGCGAGATGATCCAGGTGCCGGCGAAGGTCGAGAACTTCTCCGGGCCCGAGCCGAGCCACGGGTTCGTCATGGTCTGCCAGCTCGACCGGTCGGTGAAGGTGAGCACGACGTTGACCGGCGAGCCGCGGAAGCTCTCCCAGGCCCGCACCTGCGTCATCGTCCCCGCGGCAACGCCGCTCATGCCGCCGGGCACCGAACCGCCCCCGCCACCGACGGGGATGACGGGCACCTGTACCGCCGGCTTCGTGACCCGGGCCGCGGCGCCGGGGGTCGTCGGTTTGGCGGCGGTCCGCGGGGCCGTACCGGCCGGGGTGCCCGCGGGCACCGGGGCGGGTGACGGCGAGGGGGAGCCGACGGTCGCGCTGGAGTCTCCGCCGGGTAGCCCGCCGGTCGTGCCTGCTGAGACGCTGGGTTGTACCCGGGGGTCATCGCCGTGTCGGGGCTTCCCGTGCTGGATGGCGGTGGCCTCGACTGTCGCCGAGCCTTCGCCCCCGGTGTCGCGTTCGGGGACGAGGGTCCACCCGACTGCGGCGGCGACCAGAGCCATCACGCCCAGCGACGCGATCCAGGCAGGGTGATGCGGACGGCGACGCCCGCGCCGGGAACCGGATCGGACTCTCGGCGGGCTGGGATCGCCCTCCGCCCGGTGCTTCACCGCGGGTATCCCTCCGTGCGTGGCAGTGTCGTCAGGACCCCCCGGGTCCCGGCTTCGGCATCGAAGCGGATGACCTCCATGTCGCACAGCAGCCTGAGACGGACCGGACCAGCCTCCGGTCGCCCCCTCGACGCCGGCTGCCATGTCTAGGCTTGTCTTC
>NZ_CDWTMG010000048.1:0-24972 GCF_977945845.1 Frankia sp. CcMO1 | reverse complement strand
ATTCAGGCGATCGCCAGCCGTTGGGGTTTTGCGGACACGAGTCACTTCTGTCGAGAATTCAAACGGCTGTATGGTGCGACGCCGACTTGTTACCGTGATTCGGTCGCCTTATCGTTCGCCCACGTGGGCGAACCCGATTTTCGGGACGATCCGGACGGTGGAGCGCAGCCCTCCAGAACCGCGTCCCAGACGTCCAGGACGTCCAGGCTGCATGACTGATCGCGTCGTCCGTCCGGTCGGCACTTGTCCCGGATGTCCAGGACGGGCCGGACTGGCGGCGGGTCAGGTCGGGGGAGGCCGGGTTGGGTCGGATCAGGCGGGGCGAGCGGCCGGCTGGCCCAGCCAGCGTCGCACCAGACTGGTCAGAACCAGGATCACGGCTGTTCCGACCACTTCAATGATCACATTCGCGAGCAGATGACTCATCGTGCAACCTCCTATGCGTACTGTGTCGCTCCCCGGCCCTGATCGGGGCGCGCCAGACCGCCACGAGGCGGGCGGTCCGTACTTCCGGGTGACACGGTGCGGGCCAAAGATGAACAGAAAGCGAGCGATCTCGTTCGGTTGCATGGCCAGAGCATAAACCCGCCCGTTCGTCGCGGTCCGTGACTGTCCGACGAACCGCCAGGTCAGCCCGTGTGGGGGGCCTGCTGCGGGGTGGGCTCGGCCCGATCCGGCGGAACCCCGATCGGACCAGGTCGATCGGACCAGGTCGGAGGATCGGAGAAGGCGGGGACGCCGTCACCCGGCATCCGCCCGCACTTCACCCTTCGCTACGGTGAAGCCGTGGTCGGGTGTGCGTGGATGACGCGAACAGGTCGGGCGCGGAGCCGGCAGACCGATCGTCGTTCCGCGTGGCCTCCGGACCCGGCGGCCTCGCCGGACGGGCTGAACGGACCGGATGGGCCGGGTAGGCCGGACTCGTCTGGCTCGTGGGCCAGGTCGGCGCGTCGATGAACTTCTTCGAGGGGACGGTCCTCGGTCTCGTTCAGGGGCTCACCGAGTTTCTCCCGGTCTCGTCCAGCGCCCACCTGCGCATCGCCGCCGCGCTCGCCGGCTGGGAGGACCCGGGCGCCGCGTTCACCGCTGTGACCCAGATCGGCACCGAGGCCGCCGTGCTGATCTACTTCCGTAAGGATATCGCCCGCATCGTGGCGGCGTGGGCGCGCTCGCTCACCCGCCGGGCGATGCGTAAGGACCCCGACGCCCGGATGGGCTGGCTGGTCATCCTCGGCACCCTTCCGATCGGCCTGCTCGGGGTGACGCTGCAGGACGCCATCGAGGGCCCGTTCCGCGACCTGCGGCTGATTGCCACGACGCTGATCGTGCTTGGCCTGATCCTGGGCGGCGCGGACTGGTACGCCTCGAAGGGGCGGCCGCAGGGTCGTCATTCGCCGCCCCGCCCGCGCAAAGTGCTCGAGGACTTGTCGGTGCGTGACGGGCTCTTCTATGGCCTCGCCCAGGCTGCCGCGCTGATCCCCGGCGTCTCCCGGTCCGGTGCGACGATCAGCGGGGGCCTGCTCCTCGGCTACACCCGCGAGGCCGCGGCCCGGTACTCTTTCCTGCTGGCGATGCCGGCGGTGCTGGCGTCCGGGGTCTTCGAACTGCGCTCCATCGGTGGGAAGGATGCCGACGTCGCCTGGGGCCCGACGATCCTCGCCACGCTCGTGGCGTTCGCCACCGGGTACGCCGCGATCGCGTGGTTCCTACGGTACATTTCGACGCGCAGTTTCGCGCCCTTCGTGCTGTATCGCGTGGGGCTGGGGTTGCTGCTGTTCTCCCTGCTGGCCGGGGGTGCCCTCAGCCCCGGCGCCGGTGCCCCCCCGGGCTGAACGGGCGGGGAGCCCCAGGCGCGACCCACGTGCCTACGCCCGTCAACTACGGTGAGGGTCGGCGGTCCGCGTGTGCAGACGGTGAAGGTGTCTGCGGGACATATCCGAACGAGTCCGAGGCCCGCCCGACGTCGGTCGGGAAACCGATACCGATTCCGCTGCCGAGCCTCCGGCAGCGACCGCGACGGAGCGTGGAGGACGCCATGATTCGGCGAGGGGCCGCGGGATCGCGGCTGTCTCCGGGACGGTTCGACGACCGGGACCCCGCGTCCATCGACGCCCCCGCGTCCGCCAACGGGTCCATGCCCGCCGGCGGGGCCTGGTCCGTCGGCGGGTCCGGCCCCGCCGCGACCGGTCGATCCGCCGCCGGTCGATCCGCCGCCGGGCTGACCGCCGCCGAGGTCGCCGAACGCGTCGCCGACGGCCGCGTCAACGACGTGCCGGCCCGCTCCAGCCGTTCGCTGCGCGACATCATCCGTGCGAACGTCCTCACCCGGATCAACGCGATCATCGGCGTTCTGCTGGTCTTCGTCGTCATCGTCGCTCCATTCCAGGACGCCCTGTTCGGCGGCGTGATCATCGTGAACACCCTGGTCGGCCTGTTCCAGGAGCTGCGGGCGAAGCGCACCCTGGACCGGCTTGCCGTGGTGGGGGAGTCCCGGCCCGTCGTGCGGCGTGACGGTGTCGCCCGGGAGCTCCCCGCCACCGAGATCGTGCTGGACGACGTGATCGAGCTCGGCGCCGGCGACAAGATCTCCGTCGATGGCCTGGTCCTGGCAGCCGATCACCTGGAGGTCGATGAGTCGCTGCTCACCGGTGAGGCGGATCCGGTGCACAAGCAGCCCGGCGACATCGTCATGTCGGGCAGCTTCGTTGTCGCGGGGTCGGGGGCGTTCCGGGCGACCCGGGTGGGCCGCGAGGCCTACGCGGCCCGGCTCGCTAAGGAGGCGAGCCGGTTTACCCTGGTGCACTCCGAGCTGCGGGGCGGCATCAGCACCATTCTGCGGGTCGTCACCTGGATGATCATTCCGGCCGGCCTCGCGCTGATCATCAGCCAGGTGGTCGTCAACGACGACGACCTGCCCGAGGCCATCCGCCGGATGGTCGCCGGGCTCGTGCCGATGGTGCCGGAGGGCCTGGTGCTGCTCACGTCGGTCGCCTTCGCGGTCGGCGTGGTGCGGCTGGGCCGGCGGCAGTGCCTGGTGCAGGAACTGCCCGCGATCGAGGGGCTGGCCCGCGTCGACGTCGTCTGCCTGGACAAGACCGGCACCCTCACCGAGGCCGCGATGGACGTCGTGGAGCTGCGGATCGTCGAGCCGGGCACCGCCGGCGCCGTACCTGAGACGGGCGCCGCCTCCGGGGCAGGTGCGGCCGGAGAGCCGAGCACCCTCGTGCCGAGCGTGCTCGGCGCCCTCGGCGCGGCCGACAGCCGGCCGAATCCGAGCCTGCAGGCGATCATCGATGCCTATCCCGCCCCGCAGGGCTGGCAGGTGCGGGCGGACGCGCCGTTCTCCTCGGCGCGTAAGTGGAGCGGCGCGACCCTCGCCGCCGCGGACGGGACCGAGGGCACCTGGCTGCTCGGCGCGCCCGATGTGCTGCTGGCAGCTGGTGACCGGGTGCTCGCCACCGCGGACGAGTACGGGGCGCAGGGCCTGCGGGTGCTGCTGCTCGCTCGGTTCGGCGCGCCGCTGGCGGACGCACTGGCGGACCCGGCGACGGTGCCGACTGGCGTCGTCCCGGTGGCGCTCGTGGTCATCGCCCAGCGGCTGCGGGCGGATGCCCCGGATACCCTGCGGTACTTCGCCGAGCAGAACGTCGCCGCCAAGATCCTCTCGGGGGACAATGCGCTGTCGGTCGGCGCGGTCGCCCGCTCGCTGGGGCTGCCCGGCGCCGACGATCCCGTTGACGCCCGCACGCTGCCGACCGACCGGGCCGCGCTCGCCGACGCCATGGAGAGCCACTCGATCTTCGGGCGGGTCAGCCCGCAGCAGAAGCGGGAGATGGTCGCGGCGTTGCAGTCGCGGGGGCACGTCGTCGCGATGACCGGCGACGGCGTCAACGACGTCCTGGCGCTCAAGGACGCCGACATCGGCGTGTCGATGGGATCCGGCAGCCAGGCGACCCGCGCGGTCGCCCAGATCGTGCTGCTGAACAACAGCTTCGCGACGTTGCCGCCGGTGGTCGCCGAGGGGCGGCGGGTCATCGGCAACATCGAACGGGTCGCGAACCTGTTTCTGACCAAGACCGTCTATTCGGTCCTGCTCGCGATCGTGGTTGTGATCACCCAGGTGCCGTACCCGTTCCTCCCTCGGCATCTCACGCTCGTCGGGTCGCTGACGATCGGCATCCCGTCGTTCTTCCTGGCGCTGGCGCCGAACACCGAACGGGCGCAGCCGGACTTCGTCGGTCGGGTGCTGCGCTTCGCCCTTCCCGCCGGGTTGCTCGTCGCCGCGGCGACGATGACGTCCTACCTGCTGGCCCGGTCGCACTTCTATGGTCAAGACCTGGACACCGAGACCTCGATGGCGACGCTGACGCTGTTCGGAGTCGCGCTGTGGGCACTGGCGATCGTCGCCCGTCCGTACACCTGGTGGCGCATCGCGCTCGTGCTGACCATGGCGGTCGCGTTCGCGCTGGTCCTGGCCATCCCGCCCGGCCAGGAGTTCTTCCAGCTCTCCCTGGTGGGGACGACCGGGCCGTGGACGGCGGTCGGCATCGCCGCGGTGGCGGCGGTCCTGCTCGAACTCGTATGGGCGATCATCCGCCGGCAGCTGACGGTGGTGGCCGCGCGGGTGGACCTGGAAGCGGCGCGCCGCCCGCCGATTTCGCAGAGCAACGTGCGGATCCTGCCCGCGGTGCGGACCCTGCCCGCGGTGCGGACCCTGCCCGCGGTGCGGACCCTGCCCGCGGCGCCTGCCGAGGGTGCGCCTGCCGACAGCCCGCGGTCCGCGGTGGTCGCCCGTCCGGGGGTGGTCGTCCGTCCGGGCGGGAGGGCCGCGGCATCCGGTCCCGACGGCCCGCGGCCGACGCCGTAGTCGGGGTTCTCTCCCGGCCTGCCTATCCGGAGGTCTCGGCCTCAGCACCGGTCTCGGCCTCAGCGCTGGTCTCGTCTCCGGGGGCGGGCGAGGTCGTGCGTGAGGTGGCTGCTGTCGAGGCGGCGGCTGTCGCGGTAGTGGGGGTGGCCGCGGACGGCGTGCGCCGGGCCGGGCCGGCGGCGAGCCGGGTGAGGTAGGCGTTGTACGCGTCGAGTTCGGCGTCGACGTCACCAGCGGCGGCGATGCGCCGCTCCCGGGCCCGCGTCTGCCGCTCGTCCAGCCGGGACCACTGGATGGCCAGCACGATCAGCACGACAAAGGTGGGAATCTCGCCGAACGCCCAGGCGATGCCCCCGGCGGTCCGCTGGTCGCTGAGCGGTGAGACGCCCCAGGGCCGGACCAGGCGGTCGTACCAGCCTGAGCCGAGCAGGGCCGATGTGCTCATGATGGTCAGGCCGAGGAAGGCGTGGAACGGGACGACGGCCAGCAGCATCAGGACGCGGCCGGGATGCGGCAGCCGGCGGGGGAGCGGGTCGGTCCCGATCAGCAGCTCGAAGAACAGCACGCCGACCGCCAGGAAGTGCACGTTCATGTACAGGTGGCCGAGATGGTTGCGCATGAGGGTCGACAGCAGCGAGCTGAGGTAGAGCACGTAGAGGCTGCCGGCGAAGTTTGCCGTCACGAGCAGCGGATGGGTCAGGATGCGTACCGGCCAGGACCGCAGCGTTCTCAGCAGCCATTCGCGCGGTCCGGTGCGGTGCGGAGCCGTGGCGGGCCGCACCGCCCGCAGCGCCAGGGTCACCGGCGCGCCGAGCACCAGCGGGATCGGGGCCAGCATGCTGAGCAGCATGTGCTGGCTCATGTGCACGCTGAGCAGGACCGGCCCGTACAGCCCGAGTCCGCTCGATGTGGCGACCACGACGACGAGCAGGCCGGCGAGCCAGGCGATGGTGCGCCCGAGCGGCCAGGGGGCGCCGCGTGCCCGTAGCCGGCGCAGGCCGGCGAGGTAGAGCAGGGCGGCGGTGACCGCGCCGGCGAGGAAGACCCAGTCGATGCGCCAGTCGGTGGCGAGCCGCACGGCGGTGATCGGTGGGGGCATCGGGTATCCGAGCAGCGTCTGGGTCGGATCGTCGGGAACGAGTGCGTCGTTCACCGGTGGCGCCGTGCGGGACAGTCCGACGGCCAGTCCGACCGTGGCCGTGAGAACGGTGAGCTCCACGCCGGCGATGCGCAGGAAACGAGCGACCGCGGTAGTCCCGTCGGTGCCGGTCCGGCGGGTGTTCGTCTGAGCAGTGCCGGTCTGGTCGGTGGTGCCGGTCTGGTCGGTGGGCGTCCTCACCGCGAGCCCGGCGACGATCCGGCGGCGCACCAGACCACCGAGCGTGACGGCGGCCAGCAGGCCCGCGGCCTTGAGCAGGACCAGCAGACCGTAGCGGGTGTCCCACAACGGGGTGAAGCCGCCGAGCCGCAGGGCCGCACCGGCGATCCCGCTGATCGCCGTGACGGCCGCCGCCCCGGCCGCGAACCGGCTGTACCGGCGCAGCGCCGGGCCGAACGAGCCCACCGGCAGCCGCACCGCGGTGAGCAGGCCGAGTAGACCACCCACCCAGGCCGTGGCCGCGAATACATGCACGCCGAGGGCCACCACTGCGATCGCATGATCGCCGGACGTGGCGGCGTGGCCAACCAGGATCGGCGGCACGATGCCGGCGACCGCGACAGCGAGCAGGGCCCCGGCCGCGGTTGTCGTCGTGACCGTACGGCCGATCATCGCGATGACGGCCGCCAGGGCCGCCACGACGAGCAGTGCCCGGCCCTGGGAGGTGGTGGAGACGAAGGAGCGCAGCGAGGAGACGCCCAGGACGTCGCCGGCCGGGCGCGCGGAGATCTCGGACAGGGTGAACAGCAGCTCCACGAGGGTGGCCACCATCCACAGAGCCGCGGCGTTCGCCGCGTACCGGCCGCACCGCCGGGCCGTGGGGGACAGGATGCCCACCCGCGACTCGTTGCCGGCCGCACCGCGTTGCGCCGAACGGCCGCGTTGCGCCGAACGCCCGTGTTTCGCCGGAAGAAGGACGGCGGCCGCGAGAAGCCACCCGATCGTCCCCACGGCGGCGATCTTGCCGACCAGATGCGTGAACGGCAGTGCCCAGTAGGTGGGCGTGCCGGACGAAGGCAGGCCGGGCAGCCGCAGGGGGCCTGGCCCGAAACCGACGGTCAGGGCCAGCGCCACGCATCCGGCCGCGACGGCGACGGGCGCCATCCGTCCGACCGCCGCCGTCCGTCCGTCCCCCGAGGTGGAGCGGCTGGCGGGGCTGGTTCTGGTGGGAGCGGCGGCATACGGAGGAGCGGCCGGACCCGCGGGCGTGATGGGGCCTGCGGGCGTGGTGGAGTTGTTCGTTATGGCGGGGTCTTTCCTGGTGACGGGGGTGTCCATAGGGTCAGCGCGCTCCGGAGTGACGTCGCCGCAGGGCGAACAGGGTGCCGCCGCCGAGCGTGAGGACACTGGCGATCACAACGGGGAGTATCCAGCCACCGCCACCGTCACCGCCGTCCGCGGATCCCGTATCGGCCGTGATGGCAGTGACGGCCGCGGACGGGGCCGGCGCGGCACCCGTGGTCGGGCTTGCGGTGGCTGCCGGGGTCGGCGTCGTGGTGACCGGGGACGGGGGCGGGGATCCCTCCTGGCCCGCGGACGCCGTGCCGCCGGCAACGGTGAAGGCGAACTCGCCGCCGACCGGATGACCGTCCTCGGACACGACCCGATAGGCCACCGTGTAGCGACCGTGGCGGAGAGCGGTGAGGTCCTGGTGGACGCTGCCGCCCTCGACGCGGGTGGCACCGGCGGTCACGCTGGCGCCGTCGGCCGCTGTGACGGCGACGTTCGTGTAGCGCGGGGACACTGGCTCGTTGAACATCAGGATGATCTCATGTGGCGGGGCGGTGAGAGTGCTGTCCGCCACCGGGGTGCTGGTGACCAGGCGTGAATGCGCCGATGCGGGGGTGGCCAGTCCGAGCAGGACCGCCGGGACGAGCGCCGCGACGAGGCCAAGCGCCACAACCAGGCTGATCGCCGCGGCGAGGCCGGTTGGCCCCGTGCCGCCCGTACCACCGGTGGCGCGGGCGGCACCGGTGGGGTTGGCGAACCGGGTGCCGCTCCTACTCGGGACTGCCGTACGCCGTCTCGCGGACAGCCTCGCCTGTAGTCGCACCCAGCAGATTCTACGCGCCGTAGAAACGTGACCACCGCGTCCGATCCAAGATAATCAACAATGTTGACATCCTCCCGGCGCGTAGGTTCCGCTCGCTGTTCCCGCTGCTGTTGCTGCTGACGACCGGCCTCGGCTCATCGGCCGAGGCCGATGGCGGGCCGGCGGTCAGCTGCCGCCGTCGTGGTCCACCGGAGCCGGCCGTGGATGATCGGGAAGGACGATCGGCGCGACGAGCACGGTGTCATGGCCGTCCGTGGTGGCCACGAGCGCGGGCCAGAGGCCGTCGTTGACGCAGTTCTTCGCGAATTCGCTGGCCCGGGTCGGGGGAGAGGCCAGGGACACGAATCGGCCCTCGGTCGTCGCGAGGAGCAGGTGCGCGCCGATCAGGGAGTGCCGCATCGCCTGTTCCCGGTGCCGTCGGCGGCGCGCCTCGAGGGAGACGTGATCCATCGCTTCCTCGGCCGGAAGATGCCAGCCCGAGGTGTTCACCAGTTCCGCCCGGAGCCGGACCAGGCGATGTGCTCCGGTTCCCCCGGCCTGGTGTGCCCAGGTCTGCAGTCCGGCGCTCAACCGCAGCTCTCCCTGCACGGCCCAGCTGTCCCAGGTGATGCGGGTCGGTTCCGCCTCGCCGTGGCCGCTCACGGTTTCCACCCGCCGACCGGCGGGGGCGCTGAACCGGATGGTGTGGGGTGGTCCGAGTCCCGCCGAGACGCCACCGCTCGCCGGACCGGCCAGCTCCCATGGATTCGGCCGTGGCGCGCTCAGGCGGGGCAGCCAGTTCCGCCGCGGCCCCGCGGCGGTCGGTACCGCGCTGCCGGGAGGCGCCGCCAACAGGTCCGTGACCGTCACCACATCGTCGACCTGGCGCGGGATGAACTCGTCCCAGCCGCGGGGCTCGGCATCTCCCGCGGGCCAGCCGCCCGGTGGAAACCGGCCCCCATCCCCGGGGCCACGATCCACGGAACGGGCCGTCAGCTGCAGGTAGCGCACCCGGACCCGGAGCACGGTGTCGGGGCCGCATTCCAGGAGACACTCCGAGTGGGCATGCGAACGCTCCCCCGGGTGGGCGAGGGCATAGGACGACGGGGTCAGCACCCCGATCCGCCGGTCTGAGCCGCAGGTGGTGGCGCGGTCGGGATGGGTGGACTCGCCGCGGTAGATCTCAGCGTCCGCGATCGCCGCGGTCTGGTCGAACGGCGAACAAACCGTCATTGCATCTCCCTGCCCTGGACGGGCCTGGCCCGGACGAACGAACGGATGGGCTAGAGAACGGCGATCGCCTCCCCGGCGTGGACCAGCACGGCATCTCCGGGATGGGCGTCGACCAAGGCGATGCCCACCTCCTCCGTTCCGGCGGGAGTGCGAACGACAGCGAGGGCTCCGGGCAAGAGACGGATGACCTCCGCCTCGATGGTCTCCTCCGACCGGGCGATGCGCCCGGCCGCCTCACATACCGGCGCGGCCGGACCGGGATGGACCGAGGCCAGCTCGGCCTCCATCGCGGCCGGTCGGCCCGCGCTCGTGCCGGCGGTCATGCCGACGGTTTTGACGGTGGTCCTGGTTGTGGTCGACGCGGCTGACCTGCCGTGACCGACTGAGCTGCCGTGACCGACTGAGTCGGAGGGGTGGCGCCGGGCATCCCCCGACTCGGCGTGCCTGGTGCCGACCTGTGCGTTCTCGCCGTCCATCGTCGTAACCACCCTCGGGAAGGCTGGCTTTGCCGCAACCGTACGACCCTGGGCCTGATCACACCACACGGCTAGGACGACTACACGACGTATCGATGCCGGTGTCCGAAACATCAACCTGCCGGGACGTCTCCCCCCGGGCTCCATCCCCGGACGGGCGGGGAGCGGACGGGCGGGGAGCGGTGGCGCGGAACGGGCATCCGGGGCACGGCCGGATCGGGCAGCATAGACGGTGTGAGGGACGGTGTGCGACAGCAGGTGACGGGTGGCGGGGGCGAGGCATTCGACCGGCTCTGCTCGCTGGCCGCGGCCGGCGGGGTCGTGGTGGTGACCGGTGCGGGGATCTCCACCGACTCCGGTATTCCGGACTACCGGGGTCCGAACGGGGCACTGCGCCATCACACCCCGATGACCTACCAGGAGTTCACCGATGATCCCGCGGCCCGGCACCGCTACTGGGCCCGCAGCCATGCCGGGTGGCGGCGGGTGGCCCGGGCGGAGCCGAACCCGGGCCACCGTGCACTGGCCCGGTTGGAGCAGGACGGCCTGGTGACCGGTGTCGTGACGCAGAACGTCGACGGCCTGCACCAGCGTGCCGGCTTACGGCGCGTCATCGATTTGCACGGCAGGCTGTCGCGCGTGCTATGCCGCGGCTGCGGCGACGTGAGCCCTCGCCTCGAGCTCGACCAGCGTCTGCGGGCGGTCAATCCCGGATTCCATGTCGGCGCCGCGCAGAGCAACCCGGACGGCGATGTCACGCTCCCCGACGACATGGTCGCCGCCTTCGTCATGGTGGGCTGCCGCCGGTGCGACGGTGACGAGCTGGAACCGGACGTGGTGTTCTTCGGCGCGACCGTGCCGCGGCCGCGTGCCGCGGAGGCGTTCCGGCTGGTCGAGGGGGCCAGGGCGCTGCTGATCCTCGGATCGTCGCTGACGGTGATGTCCGGCTACCGGTTCGTGCTCCGTGCGGCGGAGCTCGACATCCCGGTCGCGATCGTCAACCAGGGTCCGACCCGGGGGGACAGCCGCGCGGCCGTCCGGGTCGACGCGCCTCTGGGCCTGGTGCTTCCCCGCCTCGCCGCCGCCGTGACGCCCCCGTCCCCCCGTTCTCCCGTTCCCCCGTCCCCCGTTCCCCCGTCCCGCCCGGGCCGTTACCCACCATGCGCTCGCTCGCGTTCCCGGGGGACTACTTCCTGGAGCTGTGAGGATGGGGGGATGCGATCGGTTTCCCACGTCTACCCGGGCGATCTCACGTTCCGCCGTGCGACCAAGGCCGACGTCGCGGCGATCGTCGAGCTCGTCGAGTCCGCGTACCGGGGGGAGCCCAGTCGCGCGGGGTGGACCACCGAGGCCGACCTGCTCGCCGGGCGGCGCACCGACGCCGCCGCGGTCGGCGCGGCATTGGCGGCGCCGGACAGCGTGGTCCTGCTCGCGCAGGACCCGGACGGAACCCTCCTCGGTTGCTGCCACGTGGAACGACGGGTCGAGCCACCGGCCCGGTCGGAGCACGCGGCGACCGAGGTGACCCGGTCGGGGCATACCACCCGCGGGCAGGCTGACGCGGAGCGGTGTGGCCCGGATGCATCACCGTCGACCGGGTCCTACTTCGGCATGTTCGCGGTAAGCCCGACCCGCCAGGGCAACGGGCTCGGCGACACGCTGCTGCGGCTCGCCGAACGGCACGCCGTGACGGCCTGGTCCGCGGCCTGGATGGACCTGCTGGTCATCGCCCAACGGGCCGAACTGATCGCCTGGTATCAGCGGCGCGGATACGTCCTGACCACCAGAACGAGCCCGTTCCCCTACGACGACGAACGGTTCGGCCGGCCGCTGCGACCGGATCTCTACTTCGCCGTCCTCCGCAAGAGGTTCGGAGACCGCCCGGGGTTCAGCGACCGCTGAGCGTGCCGGACCGTCCGTGCCGGACCGTCAGCGCGTCTCCGGCGAGGTCGACGACCACCGCGGAACCGTCGTCGACCTCGCCGGCGATCATCTCCCGCCCGATCCGGGTCTCCACCTCGCGTTGCAGGTAGCGGCGCAGCGGGCGGGCGCCGTGGACTGGGTCGTAGCCCTGACGGGCGATGAACATCCTGGCCGGCTCGGTGATGTTCAGGGTGATGCGCCGATCCGCCAATCGGGCCCGCAGGTCGTCCACCAGCAGGTCGACGACCCGCTCGATCTCGGGCAGGGTCAGCGGGGAGAACAGCACGACTTCGTCGACCTGGTGAAGGAACTCGGGCCGGAAGGCCCGGCGCAGGTCGGCCGTGATCCGAGCGCGGACCTCGGGTCCGGCCGTCCCGTCAGCGTCCGGACCGCCCGTGAGCCGTTCGGACCCCACGCCAGAGGCCAGGATGACGACGGTGTCGCGGAAGTCGACGGTGCGTCCCCGGGCGTCGGTGAGCCGACCGTCGCCCAGGACCTGCAGCAGGACGTTGAGGACGTCGGCGTGTGCCTTCTCGATCTCGTCGAACAGCACCACCGCGTAGGGCTTGCGTCGTACCGCCTCGGTGAGCTGCCCGCCCTCGACGGGCCCGGTCTGGCCGGGTGGGGCGCCCAGTAGCCGGCCGACGCTGTGCCGCTCCTGGTACTCGCCCAGGTCGATGCGGATCAGACTGTCCTCGGAGTCGAACAGGGCCGTCGCCAGGGCCCGGGCCAGCTCGGTCTTCCCGACCCCCATCGGCCCGAGGAAGAGGAATGACCCGATCGGGCGGCGCGGGTTCCCGATGCCCGCGCGGGCCCGGAGCACCGTGTCGGCGACGAGCCGCACCGCCTCGTCCTGTCCGACGACCCGGGCGCGCAGGACCTGGTCGAGGCGTCGCAGCTTCTCCCGTTCCCCCTCGAGGAGCCGGGCCACCGGGATCCCCGTCCAGCGGGAGACCAGATCGGCGATCTCGTCGGCGGTCACAATCTCGCGCAGCAACCGGTGGCCGCCCCGCCGGGGGGTGAGCCGTTCGGACTCGTCGGCGAGCCGCCGGTCCAGTTCGGGCAGGCGGGTGTGGCGCAGTTCCGCCGCGGTCGCCAGGTCGTGTGCCCGTTCGGCCTCCTCGGCCCGCCGCCGGGCCTGTTCGATCTCCTCCCGCAGCCCCCGGACTCGCCTAATGGCCTGGCGTTCGGCCTCCCACCGCGCGCGCATCGCGTTCGCCGCGGCCCGCACGTCGGCGAGCTCCCCACGGAGCTGGTCCAGCTGGGCGATGCTCGCCGGATCGGATTCCTGCGCGAGCGCGGCCTCCTCGATCTCCAGTCGGACCACCCTGCGGGTGATCTTGTCGAGGGCGGTCGGCATCGAGTCGATGTCGGTGCGCAGCATGGCGCCCGCCTCGTCGACGAGGTCGATCGCCTTGTCCGGCAGGAAACGGTCGCTGATGTACCGATGGGACAGCACCGCCGCCGAGACCAGTGCCGCGTCGGCGATCCGAACCCCGTGGAAGATCTCCAGCCGTCCTCGCAGCCCGCGCAGGATAGAGATGGCGTCCGTCACTGATGGTTCATCGATTATGACTGTCTGGAACTGGCGTGCGAACGCGGGGTCGGACTCGATCTGCCGGCGGTACTCCTCGAGTGTCGTCGTCCCGATCAGGTGCAGGTCGCCGCGGATCAGTAGCGGCTTGAGCACGTTGCCGGCATCCGTCGTCCCCTCGGCGGCACCCGCCCCCAGGACGGCGTGTAGTTCGTCGACGAACAGCAGGATCCGCCCCTCGGACGCCGTGACCTGGGCCATAACCGCCTTGAGTCGTTCCTCGAACGCACCGCGGTGCGCCGTCCCGGCCGCCAGCGCGCCCAGGTCGAGCTGGAACACCCTCCTGTTCCGCAGGCTGTCCGGAACGTCCCCGCGGAAGATCCGGTCGGCGAGGCCCTCGACGATCGCGGTCTTGCCGACTCCGGGGTCGCCGAGCAGCACGGGATTGTTCTTCGTCCGGCGGGACAGGATCTGGATCACTCGGCGGATCTCGGCGTCCCGCCCGATCAGGGGGTCGAGGCGGCCGTTGCGGGCGTCGGTGACGAGGTCGCGTCCGTACTTCTCCAGCGCGTCGTCCGTGGCCGTCGGCGAGGCGGAGATGATGCGCCGGTCTCCGCGCACCCGGGTCAGCGCGATGAGCAGGCGTTCCCGGGTCAGACCCTGCTCGTGCAGAATCCGGCCGGCCGGTGTCGTGGGTCCCTCCTCGAGCAGGGCCAGCAGCAGGTGCTCGACCGAGATGTACTCGTCGCCCAGGCGGTGTGTCTCCCGTTCGGCGGCGTCGAGGGCCCTGGACAGACGCTGCGTCATGTACACCTCGCCCGGTCGGACCCCCGGCCCGGACACCCGCGGTCTGCGCTCCAGCTCCGCCTCCACCGCACCGGTGAGGGCGGGTGGGGTACCACCCGATGCGATCATGAGGCGCGGGACCAGTCCGTCCGGCTGCTCGACGAGCGCGGCGAGCAGATGTTCCCCGTCGATCTCGGTGTGGCCGAACCGCATCGCCCTGGTCTGGGCCGCCTTCAACGCGTCCTGGGCGCTCTCGGTCAGCTTGGTCGACTTCATCGGTACTCCTCGCCGGGGCCGTCGCGATGGCCGCGGATGCGCTGTTCGAGTTCGTCGATGCGGTCGCGCAGGTCCAGCACGACGCCGGTGGCCGCATAGGTAATGCCGAGGTCGCGGCGCAGCCGTTCGATGCGCACCGCCTGCCCGACCGCGCAGACCGGCAGCCACCACTGCCCCGCCTGGCCGACGCGCACGTCGAGCAGGCTGAGGGCGACCAACCGGCGGACGATGTCCGGGCCCAGCCGGGTGCGCAGGCAGAAGGAGTCCAGCCCGAGAAGATCCAGACCGGGTTCGACGCCGCCCAGGTGGGTGATCCCGGTGACCGGGACGGTCGGGACGGTCGGGTCGGGATCGCTTCCGGCTGCCCTTCCCACGATTACCTCCTGCTGATGGATGCCTCCTGCTGATGGGCCGATCCGGTGGTCCCCCGCCCACCTGGGGATGTGGAGGGCCGGTCCGGAGGAGCACACCGCCCGTGCGGCGGAGACCGGGCCTGGGCGCGGGTACGGTCGAGCCGGATCATCTCTGGGTAGCGGTCCGATTACCCATGTGACCGTAGGTCGAACCCGATGGCGTTCGCAACCAGAGGTGACGACTCCACGACGGATAGGTGTGGTCTCCGGGGATGGCCGCGCCCGCCATGCGCCCACGGGCACGACGTCCGATTTCCGCCAGCATGCGAGACAGGACTCGTCGAGAGTAGGTGGAGTGATGACGGACCAGAGCCGCTACGAGGCGCTGCGCAGCCGGGACGCGCGCTTCGATGGCGCGTTCTTCTTCGCCGTCACCACCACCGGCATCTACTGCCGCCCGAGTTGTCCAGCCGTCACGCCGAAGCGGGAGAACGTCCGGTTCTTTCCGACGGCCGCGGCGGCGCAGGGCTCGGGCTTCCGGGCGTGCCGGCGGTGCCGTCCCGACGCGGTGCCCGGCTCGGCCGAATGGAACGTTCGCGCCGACGTGGTCGGCCGTGCGATGCGGCTGATCGGCGACGGCGTGGTCGACCGGGAGGGTGTCTCGGGGCTCGCGGCGCGCCTGGGCTACAGCGTGCGGCAGCTTCAACGGCAGATGAACGCGGAAGTGAGCGCGGCACCACTCGCGCTGGCCCGTGCACAGCGGGCGCAGACCGCGCGGGTACTGCTCCAGACCACCGACCTGGCGGCGACGGGCATCGCCTTCGCGGCCGGGTTCGCGAGCGTCCGGCAGTTCAACGACACCATCAGGATGATCTATGCCGCCACGCCGAGCGAACTGCGGGGCGGGCGCCCGGCGCGTCCGGTGACTCCGGCCCGGTCCGCCGTACCGGGTCACAACCGGGATGCGGCTGGGCTGGTGCTTCGGCTCGGTTATCGGGAGCCGTACGCGGTCGACGAACTCGTCGCCTACCTTCAGCGACGCGCGATCCACGGCGTCGAGGAGGTCGTCGGCCGGCCCGGTGAGCGAACGTACCGGCGAACCCTGCGGCTGCCGAGAGGAAGCGGCGTTGCGGAGGTCGACGAACGGGCGGGTAACGGAGGGTGGCTGGAGTGCCGTCTGTTGCTGACCGACCTACGCGATCTGACCACCGCGGCGCAGCGGGTCCGGTGCCTGTTCGACCTGGACGCCGACCCGCGCGCCGTGGTGGAACGACTGTCGGCGGCTCGGCGACGCGCTGGTTGCCGCGTACGGGGAACCGCTTCCCACCCCCGATGGTGGTCTCACCCACCTGTTTCCGCGGGTCACCGACCTCGCCGAGGCGTCGTTGACCGAGCTGGGGATGCCACAGAGCAGGCGCGATACGTTGCGCACGCTCAGTGCCGCGCTCGCCGACGGCACCGTCCGTCTCGACCCGGGCGTCGACCGCGACGAGGCGGAGAAGGAGCTGCTGCTCCTGCGGGGCGTCGGTGCGTGGACGGCGGGCTACATCCGGATGCGGGCACTGGGCGACCCTGACGTCCTGTTGGAGAGTGACGTGGCCGCCCGGGCCGGGATGCGGCGGGTCGGCGCGGCTCTGGCGGACGCCGCGGCCTGGCGGCCCTGGCGCTCCTACGCCATGCACCATCTGTGGGGGGCCGGGAGCGGAGGACCATCGTCGGGTCAGTCGCCGGACCAGTCACGAGTCGACGACGGCACCGGTCCGCGGAGGATCGATGGCACGGGAAAGGATGACAGCCGATGACCGTCTACACGACCCTGGACAGCCCGCTGGGCGAGCTGCTGCTGGTGGGAGAGGAACTGGTGGGAGAGGAATCGGACGGCGTGGCGGGCGGGATCGCCCTGAGCTCCCTGTCCATGCCTGAGCAGAGGGGAGCCGTGACGGTGGCGCCGCACTGGCGGCGTGCCCCGAGGTCCTTCACCGAGGCCGCCCGGCAGATCGAGGAGTACTTCGCCGGCGAGCGCCGGGTCTTCGAGCTGGAGTTCCTCACCCATGGCACTGCGTTCCAGGAACGGGTCTGGCGGGCGCTGGAGACCATCCCGTACGGGACGACGACCAGCTACGGCCGCCTCGCTGAACGGACCGGCGCCGCCCGCGGCGACGTGCGGGCCGTGGGCGCCGCGGTCGGCGCGAACCCCCTGCTGCTCGTGCGTCCCTGCCACCGCGTGATCGGAGCCGACGGCACCCTGCGCGGCTACGCGGCCGGACTCGCCCGCAAGGAGGCACTGCTGCGCCATGAGGGGGTACTCGCGCCGATGTTGGATGCGCCGATGTTGGACGCGGCGGCGGCCTGGTCGTGACGGGTACCGGCCGGCTACCGTCACCGGACAACGTCGACTGGGCGCCGATCGGAGCAGAGCTGGACGTGGTGGGCTGCGCGCTCACCCCTGGGATCCTCACCCCGGCGCAGTGCCACGCCCTCGCGGAACTGTACGACGAGACGCGGCACTTCCGCTCCACGGTCGACATGGCCCGGCACCGGTTCGGGTCAGGAGAGTACCGATACTTCGGCCATCCGCTCCCAGAACTGGTCCAGCGGCTGCGCGAGACGCTCTACCCGCACCTGCTGCCCGTCGCCCGGGATTGGGCCGGTCGACTTGGCCGGCCGGCCCCGTGGCCGGACACCCTCGGCTCCTGGCTCGGCCGGTGCCACCAGGCTGGGCAGACCAGGCCGACGCCGCTGCTGCTGCGTTACGGCCGGGGTGACTGGAACGCGCTGCATCGCGACATCTATGGGGAACTCGTCTTCCCGCTCCAGGTCGTCATCGGCCTCGACGTGCCGGGCGAGGACTACACCGGCGGGGAGTTCCTGCTCGTCGAGCAGCGCATGCGCGCCCAGTCCCGCGGAACCTCCCTCGTCCTGCCGCAGGGGCACGCGCTGGTCTTCACGACCCGGGACCGGCCGGTGCGCTCCGCCCGCGGCTGGTCCGCCTCGGCGGTGCGCCACGGGGTGAGCACCGTCCGCTCGGGCCGGCGTCACGCCCTCGGCCTGGTCTTCCACGACGCTGCGTGACGCATCTACCCAGCAGCGGGAGCCAGTAGTGGGAGCGGTTGTGTGGCCGGGCTGGTAGGGCTGGCGACTGCCGGCTGGATGATCATCAATGCCATCGCCTCGGTGAGGGCAGCACTCCTGGCCGGGGAACGCCGTCTACGCGGCGACGAAGGCCGCGGGAGGCGGCCTGAGCGATGGGCCTGGGCGAACGAGTTTGGGGGAGCTGGACACGGTTCTCGGGGGCGAAAGCGTATCCAGCTCCCCTGGACGCCTGCGAAGCGCCGCCGTGTCTCCTCGATGCTCTTGTCGACCTCGGCGTGGCTGATCTGGTCGGTGAAGGCGAGACGCTGGAGGGTGAGGTGCAGTCCTTCGGCCGGTACTGGGTCGAGGACGGGCAGGCGTAGCCGGTCCAGGCTGGCGAAGCGGACCCAGTCGTCGACGACTGGGTCCGCGGTGCGCGAGGTGGTCAACCTCGCTGTCAGCGACACCGCTAGGGACGGCTCGCGGGCAGCAGCGGCGCGGTGCGTAGCAGCGCCAGCAGCGGCCGGACCTCGTCGGGCACCGGCTCGGAGAACGTCCGCACCGCGTGCTCCCCGGGCCGGTCGATCTCCAGGGTGTAGACGAACCGGTCCGCGCCGATGTCGTGCCGCTCCCGGGCCTCGGTGGAACCCCGGGGCGCGGTGGAACCCCGGGCCTCGGTGGAATCTACCTGACTGGCATCCGCGGCGTCCGTTGTGGCCGCGAGATCGCCGTGATGCACCGCCTCGCGGGCCAGGCGGCGCAGGTTCTCGGCTTCCTGCTTACTGAGATCGGCCGTGTCCAGACCGCGGCGCACGCTGCGCCCGAGAAGTCCACCGGAACGCTCCAGCACGACCCATACACGTTCCGCGGTGCGCGCCATGAGCCATATTGTGCGCCGTCAGCCGTCAGCCGTCACACGCGCCGGGCGTACATGATGACGGCGACGCCGAGCAGGCAGATCGCGGCTCCGGCGAGGTCGTAGCGGCCGGGTCGGAAGGCGTCGACGGTCACGCCCCAGAGCAGGGAACCGGCGACGAAGACCCCGCCGTAGGCGGCGAGGACCCGGCCGAAGTGCGCGTCCGGCTGGAGGGTCGCGACGAAGCCGTAGGCGGCCAGGAACCCGATCCCGAGCCCCACCCAGACCGGCCCGCGGTGCTCGCGCACGCCCTGCCACACGAGCCAGGCACCACCGATCTCCGTGACCGCGGCCACCATGAACAGCAGCAGAGACCGGACGACGCCCACGTGCTTCACGATAGTCAGTATCCTCCCGGCATCGTCCTGCGGCCTCGGAATCCTGTGGCCGGAATCTCGTCGTTACCTCGCCCGTGTTTTCACCCCGTCCGCACCGCGTAGTGTCGCACGGGTACACCGCTCTTTTTCGATGGTTTCCGATGGTAGGACGTCCTGTGATCTTCGGGTGGGGGAAGGGTACTCGGTATGAATGTCGTACGGGATCCGGAACTGATTACCGGCGGGCCGATGCAGCGGCTCGAACCGGATTCGGTGGGCGGTCCCGTTCCGCATCATTTTCCCGGTGCGTTCGGGGAGAACACCTCGCCCGCGGCGGGTGAACTCGACGATGGCGGCATCCGACTGCTCGCCCCCGATGGTTCGTTGGTCACCGATTCTCGGTTCTCGGTGCTCGCCGACCACGAGCTGCGCATGGAGTTCTACACCTCCATGTTCCTGGTCCGCCGGCTGGACGAGGAGGCCACGGCCCTGCAACGTCAGGGTGAGCTGGTCCTGTGGATTCCGCTGCGGGGGCAGGAGGCCGCGCAGGTCGGATCCGCCGCGGCCTCGCGTCCCCGGGATTACCTGTTCCCCAGTTACCGGGAACACGCGGTCGCCTGGCACCGCGGTGTCCCGGCGGTCGAGGTGATTCGGCTGCTGCGGGGAGTGAGTCACGATGGCTGGGATACGCACCGTCACAATATGGCTAATTACACGATTGTTCTGGCGGCCCAGACGCTGCACGCCGTCGGTTTCGGGATGGGGGTGCTCCTTGACGGCGCCGCCGGCACCGGCACCGGCGACACTGGCACTGGCGACACCGATACCGGCGACACCGATACCGACCTGGCGGTGATGGTGTATCTCGGTGACGGTGCGATGAGCCAGGGTGATGCCAACGAGGCATTCGTGTGGGCGGCGAGTTTCGGTGCGCCCGTCGTCTTCTTCTGCCAGAATAATCAGTGGGCGATTTCCACGCCGAGCCGGCGGCAGTCCCCGGTGCGGTTGGCCCGCCGGGCCGACGGGTTCGGCTTCCCCGGCCTGCGCGTCGACGGTAACGACGTGCTCGCGGTGCATGCGGTGACCACCTGGGCGCTCGACCATGCGCGCAGCGGTCGCGGCCCGGTGCTCATCGAGGCCAACACCTACCGGATGGCCCCGCATACCACCTCCGACGACGCGACCCGCTACCAGCCGCCGGAGGAGATCATCGCCTGGCAGGCCCGGGATCCCATCGAGCGCCTCCGTCGGCTGCTCGCCGCCGATATTGAGGCCGGCTGGTTTGACGAGGTCCGCCGGCGGGCCGACGCCGCCGCGGCCGATCTGCGCCGGGACATCCTCGCCCTCGACCCGCCGGACCCCTCCTCGATGCTCGACCATGTCGCCGCGGAGGAGACGGCCGATCAGCGCCGGCAACGGGAGTGGTTCGCCGCGTACCGCGACTCGTTCCTCTGAGGATGATCTGAGGATGACGGGACTCGTTTCTCTGCGGGTGGCGGTCATATCCTCGCCGGGTAAGGGAAGGACGTTCCGTCACCAGCGGCGAGGAGCTCCCCATGCGGCCGACCGTGACGACCCCGGACGAGGAGACGACCTCGGAAAACCCGACGAACCCGACAAACCCGGAGACCGTGGCGAATCGGGAGACCGGGGTGACTGGCGCGGTCGGCCCGGAGGCGGGCCCGGAGGCCGGCATCGGGACGCTCCTGTCGACGGATCCGGCCACCGGCGCGGTGGTCGCGAGCTTCCCGGTGATGGAGCCGACCCAGGTGCGGGCGGCCGTGGCGGCCGCCCGGTCGGCGGCGGGCTGGTGGGCGGGGCTTACGGCGGCACGGCGGCGCGACTATCTGCTGCGCTGGGCGGCGCACCTCGTCCGCCACGAGACTGAGCTGATCGACCTCCTGCACGCCGAGAACGGCAAGACCGCCGCCGATGCCCGCATCGAGCTGCTGCTGACGCTGGAACACATCCGCTGGGCGGCCCGCAACGCCGCCCGCGTGCTGCGGACCCGTCGGGTGTCGCCCGGCCCGTTCCTGGCGAACCACACCGGACGGATCGAGTACCGCCCGTTCGGGGTCGTCGGGGTGATCGGGCCGTGGAACTACCCGCTGTTCACCCCGAGCGGTTCGATCGTGTATGCCCTGGCAGCCGGTAACACGGTGGTCTTCAAGCCCAGCGAGTACACCCCGGCGGTGGGCGCGTACCTGGTCGCGGCGTTCGCCGCGGCGAATCCGGACGCGCCGGCCGGGGTCCTGACCATGGTCACCGGCTTCGGTCCGACCGGTGCCGCCCTGTGTACCGCCGGGGTCGACAAGATCGCCTTTACCGGCTCGCCCGCGACCGGCCGCCTGGTCATGGCGGCCTGCGCGTCGTCCCTCGTCCCGGTGGTGATCGAATGCGGCGGCAAGGACCCGCTGATCGTCGCCGACGACGCTGACGTGGCCGCCGCCGCCCGGGCAGCGGTCTGGGGAGCGATGTCCAATGGCGGGCAGACCTGTGCCGGGGTCGAGCGGATCTACGTGACCGAGGCGGTCGCCGCGCCCTTCCTCGCCGCACTGCGCCGCGAGCTCGACGGGGTTCGTCCCGGCGCCGACCGGGACGCATCCTACGGTCCGATGACGATGCCCGGCCAGGCGGCGATCGTGCGCCGCCACGTGGCCGACGCGCTGGCCCGCGGCGCGACCGCCCTGATCGGCGGGACGGAGTCGGTGGGGGACACCTTCATCGAACCGGTCGTGCTGGTCGACGTGCCGGAGGGCAGCCCCGCCGTGCAGGAGGAGACGTTCGGGCCGGTCGCCACCGTCCGGACCGTCGCCGACGTCGACGAGGCCGTCACGCTGGCCAACGGCACCCCGTACGCGCTCGGTGCGACGGTCTTCTCCCGGTCCCGGGGAGACGAGATCGCCAGCCGGCTCGACGCCGGGATGGTGTCCGTCAACGCGGTGCTGGCGTTTGCCGGGATGCCCGCCCTGCCCTTCGGGGGCAGCGGCGAGAGCGGGTTCGGCCGGGTGCACGGCGCGGAGGGGCTGCGCGAGTTCGTCCGCCCCCGCTCGGTCGCCACCCTGCGGATGCACGTGCCGGGAGCGACCCTGACCACCTTCCGCCGGGTGCCGGGTGCGCTCGCCGTCACAGCGGTGGCGGCGCGGCTCCGGCACGGCGGCGGCTGGGCCGGGCGGGTCAGGCCGGTCGGCGGGGCGGCTGGGCCTCTCGACAGGCCCCTCGGCGGGCACGCCGGGCCGGACGAGGGATTCCGTCCCGGCCGGCTCCGGCTCCGGCTCCGAAAATCATCCGGAAGTCGTCCAGACGGACGGTGAGCCGAGGCCGGAGCCCGGTGAGGAAACCCAGCGGGCCCTCCGCCGCCGGGTCCCATCGTGACCGGTGCAGGGCGAGCCGCCCGGCCAGCCGCACCGGGCTCACCCGGGGCTGGCCGTCGAGATCCTGCACCACGCGGAAGCGGACCGGCCACCTGCCCGGCAGCCGCTGTCCCCGGCTTACCGCCGCGGCGACGATTGTCCTGGTGGCGTCTGTCCTGGTGGCGTCCCGGGCGTGCAGGTGGGTGCCGCCGGCGTCCCGGGCCGTTTCCGGTCGTGTGGACGTGCCCGGTCGTTCGGTGAAGACGGCCAGTTCCTTGGGAATCCCCCACAGGGCGCGACCGCCGACCTGGGACGCCGGGCTGTCCACCCAGATATGCGGGACCGTCACGTGCAGGTGCCGCCTGTGCCATACCAGCAAGGCGGCCATGACCGCACGGTAGGCGAGGACGCCACGCGGATCGTAGCGAACCCAGGCGGTGGCCACCGGGACCCGGCCGAGAACGGTCACCGCCCGGGGAGGGGCGCCGGCCAGCGCCGCGCGGGGCACGAACCAGACGGAGATGACCATCGTACCGCGCAGCTCCCAGGGTTCCGGCGGATACGCCACCCACCAACATGTAGTGCCCCCCGACAGTGGTCCCCGACAGTGCCCCCCGACGGCACGGCTTCCCGCCCGTTCCGGTGTGGAGCCTGCCGGATCCGCCGGCCGGGGGGCGGACCGGTCCGAATCCGGCGACATACCGGCCATACCCCCTAGCTGGTCGGCGCCCACCGAAGAGGGCATCTAGGTTGGGTCGGGTCAGCACGGAACCTGGGAGGTCTCATGGCGCTACGTCGCGGACTTGCCGTTTCAGTGATGATCGGTACGCTTATCCTGATGGGCGGGATCGCCGGGACAGCCTCCGCTGTCTCGTCCACATCCGGCGCCCCGGCGCTGAGCATTGCCAACGCCGCGGCGTTGGTTCGATCGGCGGGGTACACGCCGATCGTCCTCGGTGGTTATGACCGGAGCAACGATCTCAGCGTGATCGTCGGACTGCTGTCGACATCCGGGGACGGGCATCCGCAGCGGGCGTTCTTCTTCCACCGTGGCCGGTTCGTCGGCTACGACTTGCCGCAGCCGAGCGCCACGATCCGCTGGATCTGGTCCACCGACCGGGTCGTCGCCCTGCAGTACGACCTCTACCGGCCAAGCGATCCGATGTGCTGCCCGACGGCGGGTGGTGCGACCGTGCGTTACCAGTGGAACGGTTCATCGGTGGTCCCGCTCGATCCGGTCCCGACCGCGAACGTGTCCGCCGCGAGAAGCCGCCGCTGATCCGCGACCGCTGATCCGCGACCGCTGATCCCCGGTCCATGATCCGCCCTGGGCCGGGGCAGCCGCCGGGGAGTCGCCGGGTGCGCCGCCGGGGATTCGTTGCCCCGCGCCTTCGCTGCCCCGCCCGAACAGGGGCCGGACAGGGGATGGCGGCAACGCGGGGCCGTCCGGCCCGGCTCAGTGCCCCTCGGCGGCCTCGACGAGTTCGGTGAGCACGCCTCCGAGGCCCTTGGGATGGATGAACGCGATCCGGCTGCCGGCGGTGCCGTGCACCGGAGTCTTGTTGACCAGATCGAATCCGGTCGTGGTCAGGGCCGCGAGGGCGCTGTCGATGTCGGCGACGCCGTAGGCGATGTGGTGGATGCCCGGCCCCCGCTTGGCCAGGAACTTCCCGATTGGGCTGTCCTCGCGCAGCGGTTCTAGCAGTTGGACGTAGGAGTTCCCGGTCTTGCCGCTGTGGACCAGCAGCATCGCCTCGCGCACCCCCTGGCGCTCGTTCTCCTCCTGGTGCACGACCTCCAGACCGAATGCCTCCTCATAGCGGGGGATGGCCTCGGTGAGGGAAGCCACCGCGATCCCGACGTGGTCGATCCTGGTCAGCACAGCCGTCTCCTCGTTCTGCCGGCCCGCGATCGGGGCCTGTCCGCCGATGTCCCACCGCCCCTGGCGCGAAGCGACGGGGTCTGCACTGAGCCTGCCGGTTCACGATCCCGGCGTCGACCGATCGGCCCCCGTGACGTGGGGTGACGTGGGCGACCCGGGCCGGGCCCCACCCTGCCCGCGGCCTCGCCAGGGGTCCACGTCGCCGGGGTGACTGTTGTCGTGGATGTTACCGTGGGCGGATATTGTTCTTCCGGTGTGTTTGCGGGATGGCGGTGTGGTGTTCGGGGCCTCGTTGCAGACTCCGTTCAAGTCCCCGGAAGACAGGCCGTAGAGTCAAGTGCCAACTATTTTAGCCCGAGTCTTCGAGGCACGAACGTAAGGGTTACGGTGTCCACGACGCGTCGTGATCGTTCCGCGTTCCGCGCGGCCCGCGGAAACACCCGTCAGATAGGTGGGGTTGCCGAGTGGGTCGGGCTTTCGCTGCGTGCGGTCCGGTACTACGAGGAAGCCGGACTGCTTACTCCCGCTGGACGTACGCCGGGTGGCTTCCGCCTGTACGACGACGAGGCCGTCGATCGACTGCTCGTCATCAAGAAGATGAAGTCGCTGGGGTTCACCTTGGAGGAGATGCGGTCGCTGTTGTCGGTGCGCGACGAGCTGTCGGATTCGACGATCTCCGAGAGTCGGCGGACCGAACTGCGTGAGCGGCTGCATACCTGGGTCGTGCTGGCTGAGGAGAAGCTGGCCACCCTGCGGCAGCAGGCGGGAGTCGCGGAGGACTTCGTCATCGGGG
>NZ_CDWTMG010000047.1:11678-25754 GCF_977945845.1 Frankia sp. CcMO1 | reverse complement strand
AGTCAACGCGAACTTCACCGGCCCGATGGGCAAGGTCCGCGGCAGCAACACCGACTGGCGCGTCTTCCAGCAGTCCAGCTGCAGCACCGGCACATGGAACGACTGCGCCTCGTCCTACTGGAACCGCACCGGTCGGACGGTGCGCGTGTGGCAGCACGTCGGCTGGCAGGGCAGGCACGCTGACCTCGACAACGTGCCACGCACGGTTTCGCAGGACTGGAACGACCAGATCAGCTCGAACCAGGTCCTGTGACCCGCTGGCGCTCACCGGTCGCCCGAGCGCTGCGGCCGGTGAGCGCCCCATCAAGGAGAGTGGCCCGGGATACGCGCCGCCGCCGGCGCTCGCTAGGGGTTGAATGACACCACGATCAAGGCTCGCCTCACCACAGGTTTTGCGGCCATGGCCGGTCCGTTCAGCGTGCAGGGCCGGTGGTGAGTCCGGCTCGGTCCAGTCGTTGGAGGAGGGCGGGCCGGTTGGGGTAGGTGTCCCGGATCCGTTGGACCCGCCGCCCGTATTCGGCTTGGTGACCTTCTCGTTGGTCGAGGTCGCGCAGGTCGATCAGGAGGGTGACGGCCTGGTCGTAGTCCTTCGGCTTGGTGGCGCGGATCAGGGTGTCGACGCGTTGCCAGGCGGCCTCGCTGTCCCGGGCGAGGGTGTCCAGGTGCCGGGTCCGGGCGAGGGCGGCAGTTCGTTCGCGGGCTGCCTGCTCGCGGGCGCGGTGCTCGGCGGCCAGCCGCTCGCGTTCTGTGCGATGGCGGCCCGCGTCGGCCTGGAGCTGGGCGATGCTCCGGCGGCCGTGGTCGGGTGCGGTCGGTGCGGGGGTGAGCCGGCGGCGCAGTTCGATGCCGACGTGGACGTCGCCGTGGACGACGCGCAGCAGCAGCGCGTTCTTGTCGACGTCGGGCAGGTCGGCGATCCGTGCGGTGAGTTCGGCGTCGGTCGCCGATCCCGCGTTCAGGGGCGGACTGGCTTGTGCGGCAACGGTGAGCAGGTCGTCGTCCACATGCAAGAACGCGGCCAGGGACTGCAAAGGACCGGGCAGGTCGCCCAGGCCCGGCGGGACGGGGGGCTCGATGCCGTCGGGGTCGAGGTGCCCGCAGGTGACGGCGTGCAGCCAGGCCAGGTACAGCAGCCGCAGGTCGCCACTGACGAGGTCGGCTCGCGCCGGGATGATCGACGCGAGTCTTCCGCCGCCGTCCTCATCGTCGTACGCGTCTTCGTAGTCATCGTCCCACTCGCCGCCGTCGTCAACGCTGTAGGTGAGGTCGAGGATCACGTGCTCACCGCTGGACCAGGAGCTGGCGGCGTCGGTGGCGCAGTACCGCTCGGCGGTTTCCAGGTCGAGCAGGGCGGCAGGCAGGCGGAACATCACCTGCCGGGTTCCCCAGTTCGCGGTGTAGAGGAACGCGTCGTAGTACCGCTCGACCAGCGCCCGTGGGTCCCCCTTGAAGTCCCCCCACTGGTAGGTGTTGACGAAACTGGTCGGCGTGATCCGTGCGCGGGTGGACAGCGCCCGGACCGCGCCGAGGGCCTTGGCGTCCAGCGGCCGGTCCACGGCCAGGAACTCGTAGTACTGATACTCGCTCACGTCACTCAGTTTCCGGTCTCGGCGGTGGGGTTCCTGTCGTGGGCCGGTTCGGCAGCCCTGTTCCGGATGGTCGTCATTGTCATGATGTCGCCTCAGGGGTCGGGGTGCGCAGCCGTGCGGGCATCCAGGGGTAGGGGTCGCTGATCGCCGGGCGTGAGCTGACGACATCGGCCCGGATGCTGCGCAGGGTCCGGCCGGCGATGTAGTGGCGTCCCTTGGTCTGGCCGACCGCGCTGAGTAGTTCGAGTTCGACCAGTCGGGCCAGGTCTCGGCTGGCGGTCCGCTCTTCGATGCCGGCTCGCCTGACGTAGGTCGCACGGCGGATCCTGAACCCCAAGGTGGCGTCGTACAGCTCAGCCGCGGTTCGCTCCGGCAAGCCATGGGTTTGGGAGAGGGACTCGAGGGCCTTCCAGGTGTCGTTGGCCTCCGTGAGCCGACGGTTGAGAGTCTGCGCCTGGATATGGTGTGCCCGCAGGTTGAACTTGACCCAGAGCGATGCATCCTTGTCGGGCCGCCAGGCGCCCTGACCGGTGAGTGCGAGGACACGGTAGTAGTCGTCCGTGTTGTGGCCCAGCCACTCTTCGATGCTGGAGAAGGCAGGCTCGGCGATCCCGCCCATGGACAGGACAAGGGTCTGCAGGGCCCGGGCCATGCGCCCGTTGCCGTCGCGGAACGGGTGGATCATCACCAGATTGAGGTGGGCGATCGCGGCCCGGATCAGGGGGTCGAGGCCCAATTCGGTGCTCAGGTCGGCCACCAGTTCGTCCACGAGTCCGGGTACTGCGGCGGCGTCGGGGCCTTCGTACACGGTCGTGCTGGTGGCTTCGTCGTGCACGTAGATGGGGCCGGTCCGGTACCTGCCGGGGCTCTTGGCCAGGTCGTGGCCGAGCATCATGAAGTGCATGCTGCGGATGGCCGAGGCATCCAGGGTGAAGTGCGAGTCCGAGGACATGGCCAACACGTAGCCGAGGGCTTGGCGGTAGCCGCGGATCTCGGTGAAGGTCGTCTGGTCGGCGCTCAGGGGCTCCTCGTCGTCCAAGGCCGCGGCGGCGTCGTCGATCTCGACGTGGTAGCCCTCGATGCTGTTGGACCCCCGGATCGCGCGCGCGAGCATGCTTCTGCGTAGCCCGCCTTCCCACCGGCGCGGGGTGCGCAGGTAGTCGGCCAGTTGGCGCCGTAGGCCGTGGATCTCCTCGAGGACGGCCTCGTCCTCGATGTCCGGCGAAGGCGTGGGGTAGATCATCACCTGTCCCGATGTCTCTATTCTTGAGACAAGACTAGGGGGGAAGGTGCCCTGGCGCAATTCTCATGACATCGAGACACCGCTGCGATGGGGTCGGGACGGGCGGTCGCTGGACCCTCGCGGACCAGGCCGAACCGAAGCGGACGGCGTGTCGATGGCATGGAGGGGGTCAGGGGTTCGAGTCCCCTCAGCTCCACCATCGCGGCCCTACTCGCACTCTGACCCTCGAGGCAGCGTGCGAGTGGGCCGCCGTCGTGCTTTGTGGCCTGGTCTGCGGCGTCCTGCGGGCCGCTGAGCGGCCCTGAAGTGCACGGGTGCGGGTGGCCAGGACGAGGCTCGCGAACGGCTCCTGGAGGGCGTCTCCGGTCGTGTGCGGCCGGCGGTCGGTGCTGTCGAGGTAGAGCCTCGTGAAGATCGCCTTGTTCAGCCGCTTCCGGGCCTCGTCCGGGGCGGTGTCGTAGAGGTCGCGGGGTCGGTCGAGGAGGTCGAGGGCGGCGAGAAGTGCGGCGCGTCCGGGCTCGAGGTTGTCGATGGTGTTCTCGAGTTGGTGAGTGATCCGCTGCTTGCTCTTGCGGACTGCCTGGAGTCGCTCCTTGATCTTCTCTTGCGGCCATTCCGGGTCGCCGATGAGATCGAGGAACCGGTCTTCCTGGACGTCGAACTCGGCGAGTTGCTTGGTCAGGGTTTCCCGACCAGGCCGTCTATGCCATCAGCTACGGAACCGGCTACCTGTGGCTGGACGACGCCGCCGTAGACCCCCGCTTCGGTATCGGGTTCGTCGTGCGCTGCCTCGATTGCGACCAGGTCGACAACCTGGTGCGTCGGGTCCCCGGCGCCCGCGGCCGGACCGACAGCACCCTCGTGCCCGGCGGTGCGTCCATCTGGCACCTCGGCATCGAGCGATTCGCGGAGATCGTCCGCCGCCTCGGCGGGAAGGTCACCACTGTTCCGCTCATCACCAGCCGGCTGCGCAGTCGGCCCGTCACCGTCGAAGGCGCCGCCGGACTGAAGATCCGGATCGGCGTCCAGCCGCACGACCCGGTCGCCGACATCCGTGCCATCGCTGACGTGTGCCGCAGCCAGTCCCCGCACCCGGACCTCGCGTTCGTCGAGAACGTGATGCCCGTGACCGCCCCTGCCGACACCCGCCGCCTCAACGATGCGCTGGACGACCTTCTCGGCCCGCAGGCCGCTCGCCCGGCCCTGGCCGTCGCCGTCCCCGAGTCGGCGCTTACCCACCTGCCGTTCGCCCGCAGCTTCCAGGTGAAGATCGGCAGTGTCGCCACGTCGCCGGTGCCCGAGGTGACCCTTGAAGGCATCCTCACCCGAAGCCGCAAGCAGGAGCCCGGGCAGCGCCTGAACGCGTTGCGCAACGGTTGGGTGGAGATGTGCTCCAGCGAGTACGGCACCGAAACCGTCGGCCGCAGCCGGGCCCTGAACTGGATCGAGGCTTCCGTCGCGTTGGACGACCGTCGGTTCGTCCTGGTCGACGGCTCCTGGTACGAGCTGGGTGACGCGTACGCCGAAGAGGTCCGCGGATACGTCCGCCACCTGCTGGAACAGTCGGCCCACGCCCCCGCCCTGCCCGCCTGGCGGCGTGGCGAGGAGGAGCGCGACTACAACCTTCGCGTCAGCGACACCTGCCCCGGGTACGTGTGTCTGGACCGACGCGGAGTCACCACCCGGCTCCACCGCACCAACGGTGTCGAGGTCTGCGACCCGCTGGGCCCGGACAACGAACTGATCCACGTCAAGAAGGCCACCGGCTCGGCATCGCTGAGCCACCTGTTCAACCAGGGCCTGGTCTCCGCGCAGACTCTGGCATCAACCTGGAGCCAACCGGACGTTCGCGGAACTGGTCCGCCAGCACGGGCGGGGCCGCACGATCCCCGATGACTTCAAGCCCGAGAAGATCGTCTATGCGATCCTGCTGAAGGACGGAGAGGACGTCGACGCCAACACGCTCTTCCCCTTCGCGCAGGTGGCCCTCCGCCAGGCAGCGATCTACCTGGAGGGCAGGGCCGACGTCCAGGTTGTTGCCATCCGTCGCGGGTGACTCCAGGGACACCTGGTGCTGCGCCGCTCGTCCTGTTGATGGTGATCTGTAGGGTTCCTTGCGGTTGGTGCTTCAGACCGTGGATCGGTAGCACCGCTCCGATCGCGGAGAGCCGTGTCGACGAGAGCAGCGGGGGCTGGCGGAGTGGGTGGCGAGCGGCAGCGACGGTCTTCGGTGGTGCGGTACTGGCGTGCGGTCGAGGTGTTCACGCCGGGGACCGTTGAGCGGGTCGATTTCGGGCGTGGCCGGTCGGCGGACCAGCGCGGCGAGGGCATGTACCCGGCCGAGCCCGGCGAGCCGCTGCCGTGGCAGCCGGGGCACCCGGTGTCCGGGGTGCGTCTGGACCCGAAGTACACCTGGCAGCACGTGGTGTACGGCGGGGTGTTCGGGCTGGACCTGCTGTATGCGCGCATGGAAACGGTGTTCGGGGCCAGCGACGTCGACTTCGACGAGCGAGCTCCCCGTGGCGACAGCGCCTTGTTCTCCGTCGTGCTCGACGACGAGGGCCGGCCGGACCTGGAGTCGTTGGTGCTGTCCACCGCAGCGTGGGGGCTGGGACGGGCTGGCACGCCGGGGCCCGGTGACCCGGCTTGGCTGGACGGCTTCGAGCAGACGGCGGAGGCACACCGGATGATGGTGACCTCCTTGGTGGCCGGGGCCGAAGCCGCCGCCGCTGCCGCGGGACCGGAAGCCGTCGAAGAGGGCGTCGACCAGGCTGAGCCGTCTCCCGCGGAGGTCCTCGGCGACTTTCGCGACGCGGTTCTTTCGGCGCTGGGCGGGGATCCGGGCGGGTCGCAGGACGAAGCTCTGCTCGACGACGAGGGCGACGTGGACGACGAGGGCGATGGGGGTGAGGACGGGCACGTCGACCTGGTGACCAGGCGGCTGGAGTTCCGTGACCTGTGGCGGCTGGTGGTGGCGACTGCGGAGCTGGTGGGGCTCACGGACCTGACGGCGGACTGGCAGATCCGGGTGCAGTCCCGGCGGGTTCGCCGACCCCGTCCTGGGCAGGGCGAGAAGGTGGAGAAGGCCTATCGTGCCGAGGAAGGCTTCCTCAACAGCTTCCATCTGGAGGATCTCGACAGGGTCGCTCGGGCGCTGTCAGCCGGGGACTGCGGGGATGCGCTGGAGGCGTACCTGACCGAGGACGATGCCTTGGACGTGAGGTCGCGTCGCGATGTCCGGGCCCCGGACCAGCGGCCTCTGTTACGGGAGCTGTTGTCCCCGGAGCGGGTGCCTGTGGGGCGCTGGCTGGCGACGGCGTCCCACCCGTTGGCGGCCAGCCAGCAACTGGCCGTCGGACAGATCGTGGACCGGCTGGCTGACGGGGCCGGGGTCTTCGCGGTGAACGGTCCGCCGGGGACGGGCAAGACGACGATGCTGCGGGATCTGATCGCGGCTGTGGTGGTGGCACGTGCGGAACGGTTGGCGGCGTTGCCTCGCCCGGCGGCGGCGTTCACCCGCACCCTGACGTGGAGGATCGACAAACGGGAGCGGATGGTACGTGCGCTGGACCCGGCGTTGACGGGGTTCGAGATGGTGATCGCGTCGGAGAACAACGGCGCGGTGGAGAACGTCACCCGGCAGATCCCTGCCGCATCCGAGATCGACGAGTCGTGGCGCGGCGTGGCGGAGTACTTCGCAGAGCACGCCGAGCGGTTGCTGGGCGAGCCCGCGTGGGGCCTGGTCGCGGCGCCGCTGGGGAACATGGCCAACCGGCAGCGTTTCGTCAAGCAGTTCTGGTTCGGGGACCCCGATCGTCGTCCGGGTCCTGGGGCCCGAACTCGCCCCGAGGGCCAGTCGGCTGACCCTCCGGTAGCTCCTCGTCTGTCCGGTGCCGAGTCGCAGGACCGCGGGTTTCGCGGGTTCTTGCGCGCCGCCGCCAGCATGCCGGTGGACTGGGCGGCAGAGGTCCGTTCGTTCCGCGAGGTCGTGGCGGCGCAGGAGCGGCTGCGGGCCGACCGGGTGAGTTGGGACCGGCTGCTGACCGAGCGGGACGAACTGGTCGCCGAAGTCCCGCAGGCACGGGCACTGCTGGGGCAGGCGAGCGCGCTACTGGCAGAGACCGAGGACGCCGTGGCCACCGCGTCGCGCGGGGCGCAGACGGCGCAGGCGAGGGAGCAGGCCGCGGCCGACCGGCGCGCGGAGCATCTGGCGCGCCGTCCTGGGGGCGTGGAGACGGTGTTCACGTGGGGGAAGGCTGCCCGACGCTGGCACGCCGAGGATGAACCGCTGGCTGCGGAACAGGCCGACGCGAGGCAGCGGGCCCGGGATGCGGCCGAGGTTCTGGAGGCAACGACGGCGATGTTGGCGTCTGCCCGGGTCACGGTGAGTGACGCGGAACGGGCGGTCGCGGACGTCGTCCGGAGGCTGGGCGACGTCGAGGCGGCGTTTCGGGCGGTGGCCGAGCGATGGGGGCAGGCTTTTCCCGACGAGGCTTGGTGGGAGGACGAGGAGCGGCGGGAGCTGTCCGGGCCCTGGCTGGACGAGGCGTGGAACGCGGCACGGTCGGAGGTGTTTGTCGCGGCGCTGCGGCTGCACGAGGCGTTCATCACGGCGACCGCGGACGTGTTGCGGCGCAACCTGGACACGATGGCGATGCTGCTGCGCGGCCAGGTCCCTCGTGACCTGGCCGAGCCGGTCGCGCGGGCGGCGTGGCAGAGCCTGTTCCTGGTCGTGCCGGTGGTGTCGACGACGTTCGCGTCGGCGCCTCGGCTGTTCCGGCACCTGTCCCGGGAGGCGCTGGGCTGGCTGTTCATCGACGAGGCCGGACAGGCCCGTCCGCAGTCGGCGGTCGGCGCGATCTGGCGGTCCCGGCGGGTGGTGGCGGTCGGGGACCCGCTGCAGCTGGAACCGGTGCTGACCGTGCTCAACACCACCCAGCAGGCGCTGCGTCGTCACTGCGGGGTGGCGAAGACCTGGACGCCGGTGGGCACGTGCGTTCAGTCCCTGGCCGACCGATTGACCGCCCTCGGGACCTGGCTACCCGGCCCGGATGAGGAGCCGGTGTGGGTGGGGGCGCCGTTGCGGGTGCACCGCCGTTGCGACGAGCCGATGTTCTCGCTGGTGAACCGACTCGCCTACGACGGGATGATGGTCCGCGCCGCTCCGAAGCGGGATCCGCTCACGGTGGTCGCCACGCGATGGGTGGACGTGTCCGGCCCCGGCCTGGGCGGGAACTGGGTTCCGGCCGAAGGCGAGGCCGCCGACCAGATCCTGGACTACCTGCTGCGCCAGCAGGGCCTGGCCCCGGAACAGATCTTCGTGATCAGCCCCTTCCGGGCGGTCGTGGCGGGGCTGAAGGGCCGCTTGCGTGCCCATCGCGGCGTCCAGGTCAGCACGGTGCACAAGACCCAGGGTCAGGAACGTGACGTCGTCCTGCTCGTCCTGGGCAGCGACCCCGACCGGCCCGGCGCCCGAGCGTGGGCAGCGCAGAAACCCAACCTGCTCAACGTGGCCGTCAGCCGTGCGAGGCGGCGCCTCTACGTGATCGGGAACAAAGGCGTCTGGGCCGGTCAGCCCCACTTCGGGCTGCTCGCGCGCACCCTGGAGTGCAAGCCGTTCACCCAGCGCCGACGATGAGCCGGCATCCGCGCTGGTCCTGCGCGTCCGGCAGGACGTGCAGGACCGGGAGCGACGACGTCGGCCCGGTCATTCGTCCAGTACAGCTCCCGCTCCACCGGGTGCAGGACCGTCTGCACCACGTGCGACGACGTACGGCCGATCTTCCAATGGGCCCGCCCGAGGTGTTCCCCGGTCCAGGACGCGATGTGGGCGGCCTCGGTGTCGGTCAGGCCGATGGCCTGCCGGGTCATCGCCAGGGGCGCGGTGTCCTGGCGCAAGCAGATCCGCACATCACACGAGGCGAGCAGGTTCGAGGCAATGGCGACCTCGGCGGACCCGGCGGGGCCGACCGACTCGAAGTCCGCCAGGCGGTGGGTGGCCAGGATCTGGATGGTGCCCTGGGATCTGGACAGCCGCAGGCCGGAGTCGACCTTGCGGATCATCGCGACGGTCTCGTCGCCGCGGGAGTCCAGCCGGGAGATGTCCACGGTCTGGATCGGGGCGTCGAAGTCGAGGGCGACGGTCGTGGGGCCGTCGAACAGGCCCGACAGCGACCCGGTGATCATGTTGCCGAGGGCGTCGGCGACCGGGCGGATCATCTCCCGCAACTGTTCGGCCGAGTCGCCGGGGGCGCGCAGGTGCTCAACCATCGCCGCGGTCGGGTCGCGCAGCAGCGCCCACACGGCGGGGATGGTCGGGTCGGTCAGGGTGGTCGCGGCGTCCGCCTCGCCGGTGGCGTGCCGGATCGCCAACGAGACCGCGGCCTCCTCGCTCGGGGTGAGGTCGCGGCCGAGACGGGTGACCAGCAGGGAGGCGAGCAGGGTGATCCGACGGCGGTGGATCTCGGCGAGCCGCTCCAGCCGGGCGTCGGAGTCCGCCGGAAGGTTCTGGCCGAGGGGGCCGGCGTCCAGCGGGTTCAACCGGGCGGGAAGACCGGGCCCGAGTTCGAGGGGCTGGACGCCCAACGCGCGGGCCAGCGGCGCGTACTCGTTCTTCAGATCGCCGAGGACGAACGTCTTGACGCCGTAGGCCATCAACCGGAACGTGAGGGCTTTGACGGTGGCGGATTTCCCGGCGCCGGGGACGGGCGCCCCGTACAGGAACAGATACAGGCCCTGCACCTGTCCGGTGGACCCTCGGAAGGTGGGTGGGGTGGGGATCCCGGCGGCGCGCCCGGCGTAGGGGCGGGCCCAGCCCCGTCGGGGGGCGACCGGTTCCCGGTCCGTCTCGTCCCGCCGTGCCCGGGCGGTCCGGGGGTGCCGGAACCATCGCCGGGGTGGGGGCGGCGAAGACGTCGCTGACGTCCACCACCGGCGCGCCTCGACGCGGCGGCGGCGCAACGGGTTGCCATCGCTCAGTCCTCCCTTGCTGTCGGCGTTCGTGTCGTCGACGTCTGTGCTGTCGGTGTCGGGGTCACCAGCGGCGGGGCCGCCCGAACCCCAGCGGGAGGGCGGACATCGCGAACGCGGCGTCCTGGGTCAGCCACATCCGGCGCAGCTCGACCCTCGCTGCGGCGGCGTCGGCCTCCAGTTCGGCGCACGCGTCCTCCAGTGCGCCCTGGTCCGGTCACGGTGACGGTGACGTAGCCGGTGAACCGGGCCAGGCCGTGTCCGGCGGCGCGTTCGACGTCCTGGGCGCGGGCCTGTTCCAGGGCGGCGCGTTCGTGTTCGGGCACGATCTGCCCGGTGCGTTGCCGCATCCGCACCGCCACCGATCGGGCCGTGCGCTCGCGCATCACCTCGCGTTCGGCCTCCCTGGGCCCCAGCGGTTCCACGTGCAGGGACACGGCGCGCCGGTGGGTGGACTCGGCCAGCAGCGGCGCCAACGCGGTCGCCGGGATGTGGTGGCGGGGCCAGTCCGCGACCCAGTGCCGGCGCGGCCGCCGTCGGTCGGGTGGTGCCAGATGGTGAGGCCGCCTTCCTTGCGGCACAGTTCGTCGAAGCTGTTGCGCAGGTAGCGGAAGCCCATGCCGGGGTGGTCGTCGCCGGAGTGGATGACCGCCCACAGCCACAGCCACAGGAAGAGCATCGCCGACGGCGACAGCGTGTCGTGGGGGATCGCGACGCCGCCAACCAGGGGCGTGCCGTCGGCGGCGGTGACGGCGATGGGGGAGTGGCGGTCGACCCACAGGGCACTGGTCGGCCCGGTCTTGTCGAAGCTGAACACGGCTGGCCAGACGGGGACCGGCAGGTCCTGTTCGGCCACGTCCGTGACGAAACGGGCCAGTGATCGGGGGTGATGCTTCAGGGGGGGCAGGAGAGGGGTCTGCGGTTGAAGGCCGGAGTGTGTGCCGGCGTGCAGTGATCGAGCCGTCCGCCCTTGACGCGCAGGAGCGGGAATCCTCGACACTCCCGGTCGGCCTGTGAAGGATTCCCGTGCCTGTTCGGGGCAGGTCTGATCGGGAATGATCTTGCTAAGGCCCTTCTGTCACCCGGATGACGGATGGCCGACCGGCGGGAGCTTGCCTGAGGCGCGCTCAGCGGGAGAGGCGTTCTGGTCGGGGTGAACCTACGTGGGCCGTGCTTTCAGGTCGGGTAGGCCGTCGTCGAACTGGCGCATCTGCTGGTAGACGGCCTGCCAGGTGAGGCCGTGCTTGATCCAGCCGTTCTGCCCGGCTGCATGCTTGAGGACCTGAGGGGTGCTCCAGAGGACGAGTCGGCCGGAGGCCCTGTTCTGTTGCAGCCAGGCGATCTCGCGGTGGGTGCGGGCTCGTCCGTTGCTCTCGTCGATGAGTGCGTAGACGTCGTGCCCCTGCTGGACGAGGACGGAGGCGTGCGCTAGGACCATGATCTCGCCGAGGCTCTTCCCGGTACGGACGCGGTCGTGAGCGGGCTGACCACTGACGCGGGTCACGGCATCGATGAAGGGCTGGGTGGTCAGGGTGTCGTCGAGGACGTCGATGCGTCCGGTGCTCCTGAGCTTGCGCCACGTCACCTCCGCTGGGCTGCGGCGGAAGCGGGCGTCCTGGCGGACGCCGAGGATCTCCTCCGCTTGACCGGACGGCGCCGACGAGGCCGGACATGTTCGTCCATCGAATGGTCGTGACTGGTCGTGACCCGGCCTCGGTAAGCGCTCCCACGCGACCATCGCGTGGGCGAACCTCGAGTCGTCGCAGATCCCGCAGGCCGGGCGGCTGCGGGGCCTACCGCGCCGTCACCGGGACGTCGGCCGACACAGTGGCGCCGCTGACGGCGTCGCCCGCGTAGCGGAAGCGCCAGGTGCCGGACGTCGTTGCCGCTGCTGTCGCGCGCGCGACGCCGTTGCGGGTCTTGACCGCCACGACGTCGGTGAAGTCGGCCGCGCCGTTGGCCCGGAATTGCAGGACGACGCGGGCGTCGAGGTTGGCGTAGGTCCCGGTCTCCCAGTCGGCCCGCCGGAGCGTGGCGGTCACCTGCACCTTCTGTCCGCGCTTGCGGCCGTGGTGAACGGCGTGGACGTCGCCGAAGGCGGTGGCGCGCTTCAGCACGAACGACGACGAGAAGAAGCTGACCGGCTCGTCGACCTGGACGACACCGTCCCCGTTGGCGTCGTAGAAGGCCAAGGCGCCCAGTGGCCGCACGCCGGCCCAACCGTTCCCCTCCAGGCCCGACGGGCGGGGGGTGTGGACCGGGTCGAGCGGGAAGTAGCCCTCGGGACTCTCGACGTAGGTGAACTTCTCGCCGTACGGGTAGTCGTAGTTGCGCAGCATGAGCCAGCTCGCGCCGCTGCTCCCGGGGTAGAAGTCCGACGTGAGGGCCCAGCTGACGTCGCGCTCGGCGTCGCAGTCGGTGGCGACGTCGAACCTCACCTGTTCGGGGGTCACGCCGAGCACCACGACCTCGGGCGAGGTGCCGGTGATGGCGCAGGTCACGGCGTCGGCGTGCGCGACCGTGGGCGCGGCGGGGAGGAGGGCGAGGGTGACGAGCGGTGCGACGAGCGCGGTGCGCAGCATGACACGTTCATCGCGCACCGCGTTCATGTCGTTACTGAAAGCTCCACCCTGGCGGGAACCTCCAGGCGGTCGCGGGCGAAGCGGAAAGGATCTGCCTCGCAGGTCGGGCTTGGACCTTGTCGGCAGGTGGGTGTTGGCTTCGGCTAGTGGTGAGCGGCTGCGCCGGGCGCCGACGGCTGAGCCGGCGGAGGGCCCGGCACCAGAACCTCGCGCTCGACCAGCCGCGAGACCTCGGACCCACCGTGCTCTGCATAGACGGCGGCTCGCGTGCGGGCCACCGTAGCCGCCGCTCAGGATCCGAGGACGGCGCGGCGGGCGACGTCGGTGGCGCGGCGGCGGTGCTCCTCGGCCGCCTCGCGCCGTCCCAACGCCGCGGCCAGCCGCTGCAGGTAGCCGGCCACCGGACCCAACGTCAGCAGGCCGCTGCCCGCACCCGCGAGCTCGCCGGCCGCGGGCAGCAGGACGTCGTAGGCGCGCTCCATCGCCACCCGGTCCGCCAGCTCGACCGCGGCGACGGCGGCGAGGCAGGTGCGCGCCTCGAACAGCAGGTCCGGAGGGGACGGCGGGACCGCACGCAACGCCTCGCCGGCCTCCGGGCTGCGCCCCGCCGGGAGCAGGCCGAGCGGGTGGACCCAGTCCAGATACGGGCCCCAGCCGAGCCGAGCGCCGAGCCGAGCGCCGAGCCAAGCGCCGAGCAACGCCAGCGGGAGGATGCCCTGCTCGACACCCCACATGCCGGTGCCGGTGAGCCGGCGGGCGGCGTCGCGGTAAGCGGCCTCGGCCTCGGCCTCGGCCGTGCGCCCCGCGACGGCAAGCCGCATCGCCGCGTGCCACCGGGTGAACACCCCGACCAGCGGCAGCTCGTAGCGTCCGGCGAGCCGGTCGGCGGCCGCCGCGTGCCGGTCGGCGGTCGCGAGGTCCGCCAGCGCCGCCGACGCCTGCACGAGGACGAGGTGACCGAGCACCTCGAACGTGACGAGGTCGCGTGCTCCAGCAGAACTGGGGCGCCGCGCTCGGGCTCGACGCCAGGGCGCTGTGGGAGGCGTGGGCCGACGATCTCGACCACCGGACCGTCTCGTGCGGTCACTTCATGGCTGAGGAGGCGCCAGCCGAGGTGATCAAGGCGCTGCGCGACCTGTTGCGGCGGTAGGCCCGCACGAGCGGCTCTCAGAACCCGTCCTTGAATTCACGCCGCCCTGGCGAGACGACGTGACATAGGGGCGATCATGGCGATCGTGGTCAGGGCCTCGTGGGTACCGGCGCGGCGTTCGAAACGAACGTACGAGGAGCGGATCACGCTCTGGCACACCAGTGACATGGACGAGGCCATCGGATGGGCAGAGGCCGAGGCACGAGAATACGCCGCCGCCCTGACCGGCCCGCGCGGTCGGCTCACCGAGTACACGGGCCTGGCGCAGGGCTACCTCCTCTTCGACGCTCCTGAGCACGGCGCAGAAGTCTTCAGCCTCCACCGAGACAGCGATCTCGACGCTGAGGACTATCTGGACAGGTACCCCGTCGCACGCTCACTGCACGACGCTGAGGTTCGTGTGGAGGTGACAGACGTCTACCTCACCAACCGTGTCCCTGTCGCAGTTGGGCGGCGCGGCCCCGGTCCTGGCCGTCGGTGACGGCGCACTCGGGTTGGGGCGCCCTGGCAGCGGACCGCCCCTACCCCTGCTCGTCGCCACCA